>DASXGO010000481.1:0-3865 GCA_036489055.1 Candidatus Cybelea sp.
CGCGCGCATTCGGTGCGGGCTCGACTCGAGCGGGATCGCCATTGAACGGCACGTCGACGACGAGCGTTTCATCGCGGTCGAACAACACCGCTCGGGGTACTCGGGGTATGCTGCCCTCGCTAATTCTCAGGTTAATCGCTCGGGCAGCATACCCGCTCGTTTTTGCATTCTATGAGCTGGGGACGTAGACTTCGGCGCCGTGCTCGAGGAACTCGCGCGATTTTTCCGCCATGCCTCGTTCGGCGAATTCGCGGACTTCCTGTGTGATCTTCATCGAGCAAAAATGCGGTCCGCACATCGAGCAGAAATGCGCCACCTTTGCCCCGGGAGCCGGAAGCGTCTCATCGTGGAATTCGCGCGCGGTTTCCGGATCGAGGGAGAGGTTGAACTGATCCTCCCATCGGAATTCAAAACGCGCCTTCGATAGGACGTCGTCCCAATGCGCCGCGCCGCGATGCCCCTTCGCGAGATCCGCCGCATGGGCGGCGATCTTATACGCGATCACGCCGTCTTTGACGTCTTTTTTGTTCGGCAAGCCCAGATGCTCTTTCGGCGTGACGTAGCAGAGCATCGCCGTACCATACCAACCGATCATCGCGGCGCCGATGGCGCTGGTGATGTGGTCGTATCCCGGCGCGACGTCGGTCACCAGCGGTCCGAGCGTATAGAACGGCGCCTCTTTGCAGATCTCCAACTGCTTGCGCATGTTCTCTTCGATCAGGTGCATCGGAACGTGACCCGGGCCTTCGATCATCACCTGAACGTCGTGCTTCCATGCGATGTCCGTGAGCTCGCCGAGCGTTTCCAACTCGGCGAACTGCGCGGCGTCGTTGGCATCGGCCGTGCAGCCGGGCCGTAAGCCGTCGCCGAGCGAGTAGGCGACGTCGTAGGCCTTCATGATTTCGCAGATTTCTTCAAAATGTTCGTAGAGGAAGTTCTCTCGATGATGCGCGAGGCACCATTTTGCCAGGATCGAGCCGCCGCGCGAGACGATCCCGGTGATTCGCCCGGCCGTCAGCGGAACGTAGCGCAAGAGCACGCCGGCGTGAATCGTAAAGTAATCCACACCCTGTTCGGCTTGCTCGATCAACGTATCGCGAAAGAGCTCCCACGTCAGCTCCTCCGCCTTGCCGTCGACTTTCTCAAGCGCCTGATAGATCGGGACGGTTCCGATCGGAACCGGCGAGTTGCGCAGAATCCACTCGCGCGTCTCGTGGATGTTCTTACCGGTCGAGAGATCCATGACGGTATCGGCGCCCCACTTCGTCGCCCAGGTCATCTTCTCGACCTCTTCGTCGATCGACGACGTGACCGCTGAGTTGCCAATGTTTGCGTTGATCTTCACCAAAAAGTTGCGACCGATGATCATCGGTTCGCTCTCGGGATGATTGACGTTCGACGGCAGGATGGCGCGGCCGCTCGCGACTTCGCCGCGCACGAATTCAGGTTCGACGTTTTCGCGCAGCGCGACGAACTCCATCTCACGCGTGATCTCGCCGCGACGCGCGTAGTGCATCTGGGTTACGTTGGTGCCGGGCTTTGCACGGCGCGGCGCACGCGGCGCCGGAAAGCGCACGCCGTCGAGCGAGCTCATCGCATCGCGTCCGCGCCTATAAATTGAAGTCGGCTGCTCGAGCGCGTCGGTGTCGCCGCGTCGCGCGATCCACGCCTCGCGTAACGGCGTCAGCCCGCGCCGGATATCGGTCTCGCACTCGGTATCACCGTACGGACCGCTCGTGTCGTACAGCGTGTGGATCGTACCGTCGGTGAGCGCGATCGCGCGTCGCGGTACGCGAATCGTCGGGTCGGAACCCTCGACGTAAACTTTCACAATCATCCTCCCTACGCCGGCATTACCCGGATCAGGTCTTGCGGTCGGCGGCCACCGGGTCGCCCTCTCAGCATCAGCTCCCGCTGCCCAGAGGTCTTAGCGGAGATACGCGGTGGCGCCTTTAATGAAGGGGCGCGATGTCCGCATTTGCACCCGATCCCGATCCGCAAGAGACTCGAGAATGGCTCGAAGCGATGCGCGGCGTTCTCGAAATGGAAGGGCACGAGCGAGCGCGCCAGTTGATCGCGCGCCTTGTCGACGAAGCGCAGACTGCGGGCGCGCACGTTTCACTCGGCTTTACGACGCCGTACGTCAATACGATTGCGGCCGATCGGCAGCCGGTCTTTCCGGGCGATCGCGAACTCGAGGGACGCTTGCGCCACTACGTGCGCTGGAACGCGTTGGCGATGGTCGTGCGCGCAAACAAGGTCAGCTCGGAGCTCGGCGGGCACGTCGCGAGCTTTGCATCGGCCGCGACGCTCTACGACGTCGGGTTCAATCATTTTTTCCGCGCTCCGAGCGCGCAGTTCGGCGGGGATCTCGTCTTCTTTCAGGGCCACTCGTCGCCGGGCGTCTACGCGCGCGCGTTCCTCGAAGGGCGCATCAGCGAGGAGCAGCTGGAAAACTTCCGCCAAGAGGTTGACGGAAAGGGGCTTTCATCGTATCCGCATCCTTGGCTGATGCCGGCCTTTTGGCAGTTCCCGACGGTGTCGATGGGTTTGGGCCCGATCATGTCGATCTATCAAGCGCGCTTCATGCGCTATCTGCACGACCGCGGATTGATCGACTCAACCGGCCGCAAGGTGTGGGCCTTCGTCGGCGACGGCGAGATGGACGAGCCCGAATCGCAGGGCGCCGTCTCACTCGCCGGACGGGAGCGACTCGACGATCTAATCTGGGTCGTCAACTGCAACTTACAGCGGCTCGATGGGCCCGTGCGCGGCAACGGCAAGATTATCCAAGAGCTCGAAGGCGTCTTCAAAGGCGCCGGCTGGAACGTCATCAAGGTCATTTGGGGCAGCAACTGGGATCCGCTCTTGGCTGCCGACACGAGCGGCCGGCTCGTCCAGCTCATGACGGAATGCGTCGACGGCGATTACCAGACGTTCAAGTCCCGCAACGGCAACTACGTTCGCGATGAGTTCTTCGGCCGTTATCCGGAAACGAAGGCGCTCGTCGAGGATTGGAACGACGACGCAATCTGGGATCTGCGGCGCGGCGGACACGACTCGATCAAAGTCCACGCCGCGTATAAAGCGGCGAGCGAGCACCGCGGAGAACCGACCGTGATTCTCGCCAAGACGATCAAAGGCTACGGCATGGGCGAAGCGGGTGAAGCGCAGAACATCGCCCACCAAGCAAAGAAGATGGAGCTGGAAGCGCTGCGCCTCTTTCGCGACCGCTTCTCGCTGCCGATCAGCGACGCGCAGATCAGCGCTGAAAAGGTGCCGTTTTACAGGCCCGCCGACGGCTCGCCCGAGATGCGCTATCTGCAAGAGCGGCTCGCGACGCTCGGACACGTCCCGCAACGACGCCAAAAATCCGCTGCGCTTACGGTTCCGGAGCTCTCGACTTTCGACGCGCAGCTGCAGAGCACGGGCGACCGGCACATCTCCACGACGATGGCCTTCGTACGGATCCTCAACGCGATCGCGCGCGATCGCGAGGTTGGGCCGCGAGTCGTTCCAATCGTCGCCGACGAGTCGCGCACGTTCGGCATGGAAGGCATGTTCCGGCAACTGGGCATCTACTCGTCGGTCGGACAGCTCTATCACCCGCAAGATGCCGAGCAGCTGATGTGGTACCGCGAGGACAAGCTGGGACAAATTTTACAAGAGGGCATCAACGAAGCCGGGGCGTTGTCGTCGTGGATCGCGGCGGGAACCTCGTACGCCAATCACGATCTGCCGATGATTCCGTTCTACATCTTTTACTCGATGTTCGGCTTTCAACGGGTCGGCGATCTGACGTGGGCCGCCGGCGATAGCCGTGCGCGCGGTTTCTTGCTGGGCGCGACCTCGGGACGAACGACGC
>DASXGO010000486.1:0-1679 GCA_036489055.1 Candidatus Cybelea sp.
CCGAAGTTTACTGGGGTAAATGAGGCCCGAGCTGACAACGAATCGGGATCAATCAGAGCTTCTTAGTAGGCGCGCACGTTGCGGAGGCCGGCCGCGCGAAATGCGGCGGCGACCTTGTCGGCGTCGGCTCCTGCATTCGGATAGGCGATGACGGAGCGTCCCGCTTCGATCGCTTCGTTGAAGTTTTCCGCCTCGTCGGCCGGAACCGCTAAACCCGCGAGATAATTCCTCGACGCACCGCCGCGCGACGAAAATTCCGAGAGCGACGAGCCGCGTCCCATTGGAACGCCGGTTCCGCCCGAATCCCCCATGATGCCCATACCTTTGGTCATGTCGTCCGAAAGGCTGTTCGAGTCCATGTCCTCGATGACGTCGACGAAGTCGAGTTCGGAGGCATCCTCCTCGGGCGTCGACGCCGAGGCGCTGCGAAGGACCTTGACGTTGCTCAACTCGATTTGCTGTCCGGAGAGCGCGCTTTCGATCGCAGCCGGATCGCTTCCGGCGAAGATACCGACGACCAACCCTTGTGACACGCGGAGCCCTCCCTAGCTGTTTTCGGACCTAACGCTTGAACGTATCGATGGCGTGACCGAGACGTTCGATACCGACGTGGATCATCTCTTCCGAGGCATTTGAAAAATTCAAACGCATACCGTCGTGCACGTCGCGCCCCGGATAGAAGCTGACCCCCGGAACGAATACGACTTTCTGCTCGGCGCAGACGCGCAGCAACGCAGCTGTGTCGATTCCCGGTATCGTCACCCAGAGAAACATGCCGCCCGAAGGCGGAACGAACCGGCAGCCCTCAGCCGCGATCGTTCCGAGTGCGCCGGCCATGACGTCGCGGCGGCGGCGATACGTTCGCGCGATCGTCGCTACGTGCCGGTCGAAACTCGCGTCGTCGCTCACGTACTCGTGGAACACGTACTGCGCGAACGTCCCGCTGTGCAGATCGGATCCTTGCTTCGCTAAGACGATCTTCTCGCGAATCTCCTCGTCCGGCACGACCAGCCACGCTACGCGCATCCCGGGCGACATGATCTTGCTGCCGGTACCGGAGTAAAGAATCGGCGCCGCACTGGGATGCGTCGCGAGCGGCGGAATGTCGTTGCCTTCGAACCGCAACTCACCGTAGGGGTCGTCTTCAACGATCGGCAAGTCGTAACGTTCGCAGATTTGCACGATGCGCTCGCGCCGCTCCCGCGACAGCGTTCTGCCGGTCGGGTTCTGAAAGTTTGGAACGAGATACACGAACTTCGGAAACGGGTCGGCGCGATCGAGAACGCGCTCGAGCGATTCGGGTATTGCGCCGTCGTCGTCCGTGTCGACCGTCAGATACCGCGCTTGATAGGCGTCGAAGGCCTGAATTGCACCGAGATACGACGGGTTTTCGAGCACGACGTGATCGCCGGGATCGAGGAAAATTTTTCCGACCAAATCGAGGCCCTGTTGCGAACCGTTGACGATCGTGACGTCCTCGGCTGCAAATACGCGATTCGTGCGGCGCGTCAAGCGTTCGGCAACCCAACGCCGCATCTCGGGAATGCCTTCGGTGACGCTGTATTGTAATGCCGCGGCGCCGCGCCGTTCCATCACGCGCGCGGCCGCTTGCGCGATCTCATCGGTAGGAAACAGTTCGGGCGCGGGAAGTCCGCCGCCGAAGGAAATGACGTCCGGCT
>DASXGO010000094.1:0-4231 GCA_036489055.1 Candidatus Cybelea sp.
GCGTGCTGGTATTTGGGAACGCGAACTTCAGCACGAGTCACGCCCTTGACTTCGGCTCTCCGCCATCGAGCCAGGCGATCGTCCAAAAATCAGTCATCGTCCAATAGGCAGCACCGCTCGCGTCAGCAGATCAAGTGGACATCGCCGAACTCATGGTAGGCGTAACCGCGATCGCCCGCTTCACGGTACGCCGATTCTAAGAGATCGGCATCCGCAAATGCATGCAGCATAAACAGATGCGTTGCCGTCGCGGCGTGGAAACCTGAAAGCAGCGCGTCCACGGCCTTCACCTGGTACGTTTCGTCGATAAAGAGATCCGTCCAGCCCCGAGAAGCGATAACGGCATCGTCGGTTGCCGCACTCTCCAGCGCTCGAACGACGGTGGTCCCCACCGCTACAACGCGGCGTCCCTCGCGGCGGGCGGCGTTCACTCGGTCGGCGGCCGCGTGCGAGACGGTGAAGCGTTCGATGCCAGGCCGTTCCGGAACTTCAAAACTCGCCACGCCGCAATGCAGCGTGATCGCCGCGACTTCGACTCCGGCACGGCGCAGCTGCGCGACCCCCGCCTTCGTAAAGGGACGCGCCGCGGACGGCATCTCGGACGAGCCAATCTCGCGAGCGAATAACGTCTGGTAGTCGCGCAGCGGAAAACTGCGATCGAGATACGCGTATGTGATCGGCGCTCCGAACTGCGCAAGATACGCATACATCGGCTTATTTAGTTGAAATGCTACGTACCAAAGGCGAGGGTGCCGCGGTTCGACCGGGGCGATGGCCGTCGCCCTTGCGCCGTGCGGAAGGATCAGAATCTCGCCGGGATCGATCGGCCCGCGCGGTTCCACCATCCAAAGCCGTTCGTCGATTTCGGTGCTCACATGCAGCGCAACGGCGTCGCCGCTGCGTCGCCGTGCGATGAGTGCGGCGGGCAGCGTCGCCGAGTCGTTGACGACGAGCAGATCGCCCGGCCGCAGCAGCGATGGCAGGTCGTAAAAATTGGCGTGGGAATGAGAGCGAGCTTGACGATCGGTGACGAGCATTCGTACGCCGTCGCGCGCGATGCCATGGTACTCCGGAGGCTCGGTCGCCTCGACCAGTCCGTGCGAAAAGACCGGGGCTGCGGTCATGCTGGTGACGCGTTCAGGGCGACATCGGAAGCGCGCGCGCGCGCGAATCCGTCTTTCATCCCCGCGATCGCCCGCAGGAGCGCGCGAGCGGAATCCGCCGGATCTCGAAGCTCCGCCGGATCGGCATCCGGAATGGCGTCTCGATGCATCGTCGTGTTCATATCGCCCGGATCGAAGACCAGGACTCGCGTCGAACTGCCTTCGAGCTCGGCCGCGAGCACTCGCGATACGTGTTCAAGCGCGGCCTTCGTTGCGCCGTATCCTCCCCAAGTTGGATAGGCCTCCACGCCGGCGTCCGACGTGATGTTGACGATCGTGCTGAGATCGGATCGCGCCATGAGTTTGAGCGCGTGCTGCATCAGGTGAATCGGCGCGAAAACATTGACGTCGAATAGCGTCCGAAACGTCTCGTGTTCGAGCTCGTCGATCGCGGGCAGCGGTACTTTGCCGAGCGTAGATGCGTTGTTTACGAGTAAGTCGAGCCGCCCGGCACTTTCGGCCGCCTTCACGAGCGCGTGAACGTGAGCGGCATCGGCGACGTCGCCGCGCACGGCCACGACGTCCCCGACGCCGGCAAGCTCCTGCCGCGCTCGTTCGAGCTCGTCAGGACTGCGGCCATCGATGATAACCTTAAGCCCTTTGCCGAGCAGCTCGCGAGCGAGCGCCTTGCCCAATCCGCGCGAGCCCCCGGTAACGATCGCTACGTGTCCAGATTGAATCCATTCCATAACGGGCACGAGTCTACTACCTCAAGTATAGTTGAGGTCAAGAGCGAATGGAATATCTTACCGTCGGCGAGGTCGCCGAACGAAGCGGCCTTCCGATTTCCACGATTCACTTCTGGGAATCGAAGGGTTTGATCCGCAGTACTCGCAGCGAAGGCAACCAGCGGCGTTTTGCGCGACCCGAGCTGCGCCGGATTGCGGTGATAAAAATCGGCCAGCGCGCCGGTGTCCCGTTGGCGGAAATCCGCGGCGTGCTCGATACGCTTCCCGCCGACCGTGCAGTCTCCGCGAGGAACTGGGCGGCGTTGTCGAATCGGTGGAAGCGCAGTCTCGACGACCGGATCGCGCGCCTTACGGCGCTGCGCGATCAGCTCGGACAATGTATCGGTTGCGGTTGCCTGTCGCTCAACAAATGCTGGCTTAGAAATCCCGACGACAAGCTCGGCGAGGAAGGCTCGGGGCCACGCCTTCTCGATTTTGACGAATAACTAGCTTCCTACTCTTCGCTTGGTAACGGTCAACTGGAACGAGTTCTCTTTACGTCGCCCGTCACAATGCCGGTGATGTAGACGTTCCCTCTGACATCCACGGCCACGCACCATCGACCTTCTTGGTGAAGAGGAGCATCTGTCAATGAGAATTTCGATTACGGCCGTCTATGCGCCAATCGCATTGGTGGCCACTGCTGCACTCTGCGGCTGCGGCGGCGGCGCTTCATCGTCGAGCTTCGCCCCTTCAACATCGACGCAGCAAAACAACATACAATCTGGGTCGAGAATCCGATCGCAGGGAGGCGTTAAGCTCTACGATCTTGACACGCTCGCCTCACTCGGAGGAAGCGTTAGCTTCGCCATCAACATCAACGGCAGCGGCCAAATTAGCGGCTCGTCGCTTCTAAGCGGAAACCAAGTGCTGCACGCCCAGGTCTGGGAAAATCCCCCGAGCACGATCGATCTCGGCACGCTGGGCGGCCCGAACAGCGCGATTTTCCAGTATAACCATGGCAGCGCGGGTCAGTTCGTTGGATGGTCTGAAACCGCGGCGACCGACCCCAACGCGGAAAATTTCTGCGGTTTCGGTACGTCACACGTTTGTCTCGGGTTTAGCTGGCAAGGCGGTAAGATGAGCTCGCTCCCGACGCTCGGCGGAAACAATGACAACGCCAACGACGTGAACCATCGGGGCCAGATCGCCGGCGCTGCCGAGACGAGTACCCTAGACTCGAGCTGCACGCCGCCGCACGTTCTTGATTACCTCGGCGTCATTTGGCAGCCGGACGGCAAAATGACAACCCTGCCGCCACACTCCGGCGATACCGTCTCATATGCGTACACGATGACCCAGTCCGGGCAGATGGTCGTCGGAAATTCAGGCTCCTGCGCGGCCCCGTCTACTCACGCGGTGCTCTGGGAAAACGCTTCGTCACCGACTAACCTCGGCAGCCTCGGAGGCAGCGTCAACGTAGCACTGGACATTAACCAGCGGGGTCAGATCATCGGCAACTCGGACCTTGCCGGAAACGCCGTTACTCATACTTTTCTCTGGCAGCGCGGCACGATGAGCGATCTCGGCGCGTTGCCCGGCGACGTCGATAGCTTTGCCGGCGGGATTAACGATGAGGCGCAGATTGTCGGGCAATCATGCGACGCGAGCGGAATCTGCCGTGGCTACCTGTGGCAGAACGGGTCTATGACCGATCTCAACACGCTCATTCCGCCGAGCAGCGGGCTGTTCGTGCTCTTTGGCGCCAACATAAACAACCGTGGGCAGATTGTCGGAGGAGCCGTAAACGCACAGGGCCTAGAGGTTGGATTCGTGTTGACTCCGAGCGGATCCGGCGATGGTTTACGTCACGGGATTTCCGCGCGTAAGATAACGGTACCCGAAAGCGTTCGGATGCTGCTTCGGAGCCATCGTACCGGCTTCTGGGATCTTCGCAATAGAGTTCGGTGATAAGAGCGGCCGTGTCGCCCTTCGCCCTGAGCGAACTCGAGGGGTCAGGGTGACACGGCAGCTTTTCTTCGCGAACGAGAAACGCAGTTTACTTCTGCGCGGCCGTCACACCAAGCGGGGTGTCGAAGTTGCCTGTAAAGACCGCAGCCGGTGAACCGCCGGCCGGGTACTTGAAAACCTCGCCGCCGTCGGTACCCGCATCGCCGCAATAGATCAGGCCTTTAACGATCCAGGTCTGCGCGCAGTCGCCGGAACCCGAGAGCGCGACGGTGTTCTTCAACGTCGCCTTCGTTCCGCTCACCGTATATTGGTAGAGCTCTTCCGTGCCTTGATCGAACACGGTGAGGTACGTGCCGTCCCACTGCACGGAGCCGGGGAACGACACGCTGTTGCTGGTCGTGATCGTTTGGAACTTACTGCTGCCCTTCG
>DASXGO010000096.1:0-6971 GCA_036489055.1 Candidatus Cybelea sp.
GCCAGACGGGTCGCCCACGTTGCCGAAGTACCTTCCACGACGGCAGTGCACAACGCGCACGCGGCCACCGCGAGGATGCACAGCAGCGCGAACGCGATCGCAAAGACCATGGCCGTCACGGCGAACGCGACGATAACCGAGAACGATTTCGTCGCTACGGCCGCCGCACTCAGGATCGGGATCGCGAGAAGCACGATGGCGAATGTGTATGCCGCGACCAAGGCGAGGATCGCGAGTCCCACGATTGCGATCACCGCCGGCCAACGCCGGAGCACCGCCTCATACGCCTCCGCGAACCGAATCGCTGCGCCGCTATAAAGCCGGGCCACCGCTGCAGCGAAGGCTCCTACCGCAAAGGCTAACATGTAGTAACCGAAGAGCGCCGACGCCAGCACGACCGCCAGCATGAGCGGCGAGTTGAAGAGCGTCGCGGTATGCTGCGTCTGCAAGCGCTCGGGATGCGCGAGGACCTCCAACGTCGCCTCGATTTGCGGCTGCTCGCGAACCAAAACGAGATACTGAACGAGCGAGACCGGCACGATGCTCGCCGCGGCAATTGCGAGCAGCGCGCGAAAATTACGGCGATAGAGCGCGACTGCGCGTTCGAAGATTTGTCCGAGATCCAATGCCCTCAGCTCCACCGCGCGCGCCTTCGGGCCAGGCAATCGGAACACCCCCGATGAAAGTCTCGCACGATGCTCGTCGGAACGCTCGATGCGGTTCGGAGATATCCCGTCAAAAGCTTGCGCGCCGAATCTCTGGAATGCGCGGTGGTAACCCCGTCGGGGATCGAAGGCGATCGCACGAGCGCCCTCTTCGTCGCTTCAGGAAACGCTCGCGTCGGCAAGACGTATCGCGGAAAAGAAAACGACCGCCTTCATCTCATTTCGGATGAAGAGACTGCGCGCGCCGACGCAGCGTCGCGCGGGGTGGCCGTGGATGTTCGGAGAGGCGAACGCTTTTTCGACGACGCCCCGCTCTCCATCATCGTCGACTGCTGGCTCGACGAGTTGCGCGCCCACCTCGGCTACGCAGTCGAATGGGAGCGCTTCCGTCCGAATTTTTTCGTGCGAGCGACACTTAAGTTTCGGCAGAGCGAGTGGGAGCTGCAGGGCGCCGAACTGCGGGTCGGCTTGGTTCGCCTCCGCGTGCGTTCTCCCATCGAGCGCTGCGTCGCGATCACGTACCATCCGCGCGGTGAGCCGAGCGATCCGCAGATTTTGCGCTTCATCGCGCAGCAGCGCGCAGCGAGCATGGGAATTTACTGCGACGTTCTCGAGCCCGGGAAAGCGTGCGTCGGCGATTCGCTGATGAAAGAGGCGCCGCTGAGCTGATCGCGGCGCCTCTGCCCCCACACCCGGCCGTACGAGCATAGCGCCGGCACGCCTGAAGCGCCCTAATGCATCTGCGGTTATTATATACTTGCGTAAAATAAGGAGGGATGAAGAAACCAGACTCTCCTAAGAACGGTCAACCCGTAGCCGACGATCCGGCCGCCGTGATACCATCGCCGCATGGCGAAGCGCACATTCCAACCGCTGATCCCCGAGTCCAAGCTCGACGCCGTCCTAAAGGGCCTCCTGGCTGTGCCGAAAGCCGAAGTGGACGCCGCCGTCGCCAAGCCAATCCGCGAACGGAAGAAGTCAAGCAGGAACACCCCAAACCGACGATTGGGCAAAACCAAAAAAATCCAAGGAACCTAGGAGGTTGGGGAGGGGGTCCCTCTTGAACCCCTCGCCCCAATGAACGAATCCGAGCGGCAGGAGTTCGTAAAGTCTCTCATCGCATCGCGCGCCGCGCTTGACGATGAGATGCAAATTCATCTGCGCCGCGCTGGTGACGAGTACGCTATCGTTCAGAAGCTACGCGAGGACGACAAGCTCTTGGTCGAAATGCTCGCGCGCTACGGGCATATCGAAAAACCGAAAGATTCCGCGACCAATGGACAAGCCAAACCGGGAAAAACCTCGCCGGGAAAGCCGGAGGGTTTATCTGGTCCTGTTCCGGCAATCGGTGCGGAACCTAAAGCAGAAGCGCCGCAACCTAGCCTCAACGAAGTCGCTGCTAAAATGATTGTTGATTTCGGTGCCGTTGACGCTGCGCGTCGCTGGTGCGAATGGCTGATTCGGACGCATCAATTCGGCACCCCGACCGTCAACGTAGGGATGTTCCTTGACAAGTTCCCGCCCGCGCTGCGAAATCAGTACAATAAGGAACGCGCAACGGCAGTCGAAGCGCTCCGCGCTCAAGTCAGATCGTGGATAGACCGAGGAACTACGACGCTTGAGTGGGAGCGCTCCAAAGTATCTGCGGCGAAAAAACAGCCGTCAGCAGCGCCTGCGAAAAAGGAGACCGCCTAGACGATCTCCTTTTCTTCATCCGCCGTTAGCAGAATCGGTATATGCAACCGCCCTGGAAGCGGTGCCAAGTCTGTGAGGGCTTGGGTCTGGGTTCGAATCCCAGCCGGCGGATTTCCTCTTTCTGGCGGCCTAGTGCGAGGTTTTGGCAATGGGCCGGCAGGTGCGGTAAAATAAAGATCCTCACGAGTGATGTGTTGTTTCCGTGAGGGGCACAATCGGGCAAGCCGGTAGCCCGGGGGCGTTCCGAAGCGTCCAGCTAGTCTGGCGAACGTTCGAACCTTGGGTGCGGTCCACCGCAGTTACAAGGTGCCGGAGCAACATGGAAAGGAGGAGCATAGGAAAACAAACATGCTATCTCTCGAAGCAATCGGCGTTCGGGCAACCGACGTCGGAATCACCCATGTAGTGTGTCAACCTGCCGGCGGCAAGGCGTTGATGCGTTCCGTAAAGGGACTCATCGCGTTTATATCCGGCGGCAACGAACTATATACGCAAGTAGGCTATCGCCGAACGCCTGTATACGTAGTTGCGGGAGCGATTCGCCGACCGTATTTACGTACGGAACGCAACGACTCTTTGGAAGATAATCTACTCAGCCTTCCTCGTTACTAGCCCCGTGCTAGCAACGAGTTAGTCTAGTGCGCGAAGCGGGATGGGCGAGCTATGCCAGGCGACCTCATCCTGCTAGCGTATTGTTCCATCGAAAGTAATTCTGAACCGGTCTGCGCGCACCAAATCTTCATGCACGTTAGATCGCACAAGGGTTCGGCGCGGGGATAACCGGGTTCGTCAACTTGAACCGGGGTCCCGCAAACCAGACAGTTTTCCATTCTCTCCCAAGCGTTTTAAAAGCGGACCACTATCGAATCAAATTCTGCCTACGGCGGCAAGCCACTAGATATTGGGGTTGCGCCGGTTGTCCCTACACTAGCAGATTGTTAGCATGTTAGCAAGTTGGTTTGTTAGATTGCTAACAATCGCGAGCCGCGCTATAGTTACGGTCCAATGCAAGGGGGCAAACTGCAAGAGGAGCCTTTTGATTGCCCGCTAGGTCATCGAGTGACGAAGACGGCTGATAAACGGCTTCGGCGGATCGTTTTTGACCTCGGGGAGCGGGATCGGGCGGCCAGCTTGTCAAGCGTCCTAGACGTTTTAATTAAGCGCGTGAGCATCGACGAGATCGAGGGAGAATTCCCGGAGCGAAAACGCTAGTGCTTCTCGATCAGGCGCTTGTAGGTCAGCCGCTTGCCGTCTGCGCCTGCGAGCGCTGATGGGAACCGCTCGCCGTCCTTCCACTCGCGGGCGTTGAATCGGAACACTTGCTCCTCGACGTACCGTTGCAAATGCTTCGGACGCGGCGCGACGTAGGTACCCTTTAGGGTCCGCTTGAGGACCGAGAAGAAGCCTTCCACCGAATTCGTGTGGACGTTGCCCATGACGTATTCGTGAATATGGTGGTTAATCACGGAGTGCTTAAAATCGCGCGAAAGACTCTTGTACCACGTTGCGGCGTCGGTATGCAGCTCGGCGTCGGCGCGAACGCGTTTTTGAATAGCGCGTTTTAGGAATGGGCTTTCAACGAAGGGCACCACGAACGCGCGGGCCTTGCCTTTGCCTTCCGGCGTGTTGCGCTGGACGATCCCCATAACGGCGGTCTTTTCGTTCCGCTGCTCCTCGGCAAGACGACGGCGCTTCTTTGGATGCATAAACTCGCGCTTGCCGCCAACGTAGGTTTCATCGGCCTCGATGATTCCGCCGAGTGGCTCGTAGTGTGGATTCGCCATTGCCTCGCGGATGCGGTGCAACATAAACCACGCCGTCTTTTGAGTAACGTGGATCGCCCGCGCCAGCTCACAAGATGAAACGCCATTGCGGTTCGAGGCAATAAGCCAAACCGCTGGCAGCCACTTGTCGAATCCGATGGGGCTATCTTCAAAGATCGTGCCGACCTTCACCGTAAATTGCCCGCGGCAATCGCGGCAGTACCAGCGACGATACTTCGGCATATATTCGACGTTGACGGAGCCGCAATCGCGTGGACACGCAACCTTGCCATCCGGCCAGCGCACCTTGACGAAGTGATCGTGCGCGACTTGCGGATCGGCAAAGCGGCGAACAGCATCGAGCAACGTATCGGGGAACGGCGATGGAGCAACGGCCTTCTTCTTAGGCATACTCCTATCTTACGTCAACTGCCTATTTTAGTCAAGTATATAATAACCGCATCTGCATTAGACCAATCGGCACTTCCGGCTGGAAACTCCGAGCGGAAAACGGCCTTACAGCGCGCGCCGTCCTTCGAGCGCTTTGGCGATCGTGACTTCGTCCGCGTAATCCAAATCGCCGCCGATCGGAAGCCCGTACGCCAAGCGCGTCACCGCGACTCCGAGCGGGAGCAACAACCGCGAGAGATAGAGTGCGGTCGCCTCTCCTTCGGCGTTCGGATTCGTTGCGAGGATGATCTCGCGCGGATTCTCGCGGCCGATGCGCTCGACGAGCTCCTTGACGTGCAGCTGCGCCGGTCCAATACCGTCCATCGGAGAGATCAGCCCGCCTAGCACGTGGTACCGTCCTTTGAACGCGGCGGTGCGCTCGATCGCGTAGACGTCCTTCGCTTCGGCGACCACGCAAATCGTCGCCGCATCGCGCCGCTCGTCGCTGCAGAACTCGCACGGATCGCTCTCGGCGAGAGAGTAGCAGATCGAACAGAAACGTACGTTGTCCTTGACTGCAATAATTGCTTCCGCAAGGCTCTGCGCCTCGTGGCGCGGCCGATTCAGGAGATGAAAGACCAAACGTGCTGCCGTCTTGGGGCCGATCGTCGGCAGCTTGCTGAACTCGTTGATCAGCGCGGCGATAGGGCTGGGAGCTTGGCGGAGTTGCGTCACGTCAATCCGGGAACCCGCATCCCTCCCGTAACGGTAGCCATCCGCTTCTGCGACGTCTCACTCGCCTTGCTCAGTGCGTCGTTGACGGCAACGGTGATGAGATCTTCGAGCGTTTCGACGTCGTCCGGATCGACGGCATCCTTGCCGATGTGCACGCGTTTGACGCGCTGGTCACAGGTAACTTCGACCGTCACGGCGCCGTCGGCAGCGCTCCCGCTGACGACCGTGTTGGCGAGTTCCTCCTGCGCCTTCTGCATCTCGGCTTGCATCTTTTTGAACTGTGCGAGCAAATGTGCTTGATTCATCCTCGATCCGTTTCCTTAACGTATGCGTTCGTTTGCGTAATCGAAGAGGGCATCGGTGCTCTCTTCTTCCGTGGCGGCGGCTCGCGGTGCGCTGCCGTCCACTTTGAGGCGCAGTTTGAGTGGGACGCCCAGCACGTCGGCGATTGCTTTCTCGATGAGGGGCGCGTGATCGCGCAGCGTCTCCGCGCTCCAAGCGTTGGGGAGCTTGAGCACGACGGCATTCGTTTCGACCGAGTCGATCGCCGCGCGCGAGAGGGGCGCGCTGAGCGATTGCCGCTCGCCCTCGACTTTGCCGCGGATGCTTTGCCACGCCGCGCGCACTTTTTGCAGCGAAACGTCAGCCCGGCGTTTCGACGGTTCGGCCGCCGGCGCGGGTTCCGCCACGGGGGGCGTCGTCGCCGGCCCCGGTGCGGTCGTCACGGGCGGTGCGGTCGTCACGGGCGGTGCGGTCGTCACGGCCTGTGCCGTCGCCGCGCCCGGCCCGAGCCGCTCCTCCAGGGCGGCTATGCGCGCGGAGAGCGTGTCGAGTGCCGGGTCTTCGCCCGTCATGATGAAGCGCAGCAGCGCCGTTTCGAGTTCGAGCCGCGCGTTGCCGCCCGAGCGCGCCAGTGCGGAGGCCTCGCCAAACGTCCGGATCGCCCGCAGGATGGTGGGCTGAGCGAGTCCCTGCGCCTGGCGTGCGACACGCGCGGCATCTTCGGGCGCGAGGTCGCGCGAAAGCAGCTCCGGATCGATACGCGCCACCAACAGGTTGCGAAAGGCGGCGACGAGCGAGCGCATCAGCACCGCGAGATCGGTCCCCGCATCGCCCGCCTCTTCGACGATGCGCAGTGCGGCGGTGGCGTCCCGCGCCGCGGCGGCGTCGACGAGTGCTTGTGCGAACTGGCGTCCGGTTGACCCAAAAGCGAGGTCGAGCGTCGCCGCCGTCGCTGGAGTGTCGCCGGTATATGCGGCAAGCTGCTCGAGCATCGTGAGGGCATCGCGCAGACCGCCGTCTGCGCGGTACGCGATCGCTGCCAGCGCGTCGTCGTCGACGGCGATCTTCTCGGCTCGGGCGATCTCCCTCATCTTTTCGATCATCACCGGAATCGCGATGCGCCGAAACGCATATCGCTGGCAGCGCGACAAAATCGTCACCGGAAGCCGTTCCGGTTCGGTAGTCGCGAGGATGAAGACGGCGTGGGGCGGCGGTTCTTCGAGCGTCTTGAGAAAAGCGTTCGCACCCTCCTTGGTGAGCATATGTGCCTCGTCGATGATGTAAATCTTCATCCGCATCGAAGCCGGCGCGAATTTTACCGCTTCCCGCAGCGCCCGGATCTCATCGATGCCGCGATTGCTGGCGGCGTCGATTTCCAAAACGTCGAGCGCCGTCCCGGCAAGCATAGCCCGACAGTTCTCGCACGTATTGTCCGGCCGGG
>DASXGO010000134.1:0-1826 GCA_036489055.1 Candidatus Cybelea sp.
AGCGAGACGCGAATCGTGTCGCCGATTCCCTCCCAAAGGAGAATGCCTAAGCCGATCGACGATTTGATGGTCCCGTCGCGCAACAAACCGGCCTCGGTGATCCCAAGGTGCAGCGCATAGGGCGTACCCCGCTCGCGCAGGCGCTCGTCCATCATCCGATACGCAGCCACCGTGGTTGCGACGTCGTGCGCCTTGAGCGAGATCGCGATATCCGTGTGCCCGTGCTCTTCGAGAATCTCGACGTGGCGCAGCGCCGAAAGCACCATCGCCTCCGACGTGTGGCCGAGCGACTTCTCGAGATCGGGTGCGAGCGAGCCCATGTTGACGCCGACGCGAATCGGGATGCCTCTGGCTTTGGCCGCGGTGACGACTTCGACGATCTTCTTCGGATCGCGAATGTTGCCAGGGTTCAAGCGAAGCTTTGCGACGCCCGCCTCGATCGCAGCCAGCGCCATCTTATGGTCGAAATGAATGTCGGCGACGATCGGCACCGGGGAACGGTACACGATTGCGGGCAGACCGGCGGCATCCGGCGGATCCTTCACCGTCACCCGCACGACCTGGCAGCCCTCCATCGCCAGCCCGTAGACTTGTTCGAGCGTCTTATCGGCATCGGCGGTATCGGTCGTCGTCATCGACTGCACGACGACCGGATGATCGCCGCCGATCCAGACGCTCTTCGCGTCCGTTTTTCCGGTTTTGTTTTGAAGAAAGATCGGCTTGCTTTTGCGTCTCACGCGCAGCATGCGGATTACATCACTCCCTGTCCGGAGACGATTCGTGCGATATCGTGAAAGGCCACGAGCATAATCAATGCCATTAGCGCCGCAAACCCTGCCAGGTGGACCATCGCCTCCTTTTCAGGATCGACGGGGCGCCCACGGATGAGCTCGGCGATGATGAACGCGGCGCGACCGCCATCGAGCGCGGGAATTGGAAGCAGGTTAAAGAGTCCGAGTGCGAACGAAATCGTCGCGGCGAGCAAGAAATACGGGCCCCAGCCCCAATCCTGAACCGTCACCGCAACCTGCCCCATACCGATGGGCCCCGAGATCTGCGGTGCGTACTTCGAGAACTGCGTGACAAGCAGCACGATACTTCCGATCGTCTGATCGGCGATGCCGGCGAACTCTTCTCCGCTCGCCCGCACCGCCTCGACGAACCCGACGCGCTCGAGCTCGGGCACCGGCGAAAATCCGATGCAGCCTTTGCCGCGACCGACGACTTGGGCCGGACAGGGTTTCGGCTGGACGTAGACCTCGGTGCGAACGCCGTTGCGCTCGTAGACGAGATCGAGCCGCTTGCCCAGCGACGCGTGAATCGTGTCAACGAGCTCCTTGCCACTGGTCACCGGTGCGTCGCCGATCGCGACGATGCGGTCGCCGGGGCGAATGCCGGCGATCTCCGCGGGCGATCCGGCGTTTACCTCACCGACGATCGGTTGAACGGCCTGATTCGGCTTATCCGGGGTCACGCCGAACGCGAGCGCGGCCACGAGCAAAATAACGTAGCAGAGAACGAAGTTCGCAAACGGGCCGGCGAGAATGATCGCGAGCCGCACCCACGGCGGTTTCGCCTGGAAGTTCGCTTCGCCGCCCTGCGGGCTGGTGAGAAAGTTTCGCTGCTGCTCGGCCTCCGAGACCCGGCCGTCCTCACCTTCCATCGCGCAGAAACCGCCGATCGGAAAGGCGCGGATCGAATAGATGGTCCCGCTTTTCGGGCTCGTCCACGCAGCCAGACGGGGGCCGAAGCCGACAGCGAACTCGTTAACCCGCACCCCGTTTCGCCGGGCCATTATGAAGTGACCGAACTCATGGAGCACGATG
>DASXGO010000156.1:0-5032 GCA_036489055.1 Candidatus Cybelea sp.
CGGGCGGCGGACCGTCCGCCGCGGGCGCGACGTTGGCGCAAACCACGGCGCTTGTCTGCACGGCGAAGAACGCGATGCAGCCGAAGAAGGCCGCCGCGGCCGCGATTGCGATCACGGGTGCTGCGCGAAATAGTTGGCTGCGACGGTTCCGAAGATGATGACGACGATGGCCGGGATCATAAAGAAGACCATCGGAAAGACCATCTTCACCGGCAGCTTCGCCGCCATTTCTTCGACGGCCATCAACCGCTGGTGACGCGCGTCTTCGGCGAGATCCGTCAACATCTTCGCGACGTTCGCACCCAGACGTTCGGCCTGCGTCATCACGCGCAGCGCGTTGCGAAGCGCCGGCTGATTCGTGCGCTCGCCGACCGCCTTGAGCGCGTCGGCTCGCGCGCGGCCTAACCGGATCTCTGAGAGCGCCTCTTTGACTTCGTCCCCCAGCGCGCCGGGGGCTGCTTCGACGGCGTACGCGAGTGCGTTATTGAGCGCGAGTCCGGCCTGCACGGTTGAAGCCACCATATCCAAGAACTCCGGAAGCGCCTTCTGAATCGCGACGTGGCGTGCTTCGATCGCGCGATTGAGTGATGCAAACGGCAAATAGGCGCATCCGAACGTTAGCACGACCAGAGCCGGGAAGAGCCACTGTATCCCCATTCCGCTGAAGCGCCAAAGGACCAGCGCAATGACCGGGCCGAACGCGGCTCCCGCCGCAACGCGCAGCGCAAACTTCGCGGGTGAGGTCGTATACCACCCGGCGGAGGCCAGTCGCTGGATCAAGACCGCCCGGCGCTCGCCTTTGAAGAGGCGGTCGGCGAGCGCGTTACTCTCTTCACGCTGCCGAAGATCGGCGCCCTTGAGCCCCTCCAATTGCTCCGTAAGCACGCTCTTGGATGGAATCAGCGAAATCGCCATGAGAAAGACAGATAGCGCTAAAAATACCGGAATGAAAAAGCCGAGCGTTGCTTCCATCAGACGTCGACCTGCAGAAGTTTTCTAACCCAGAGAAAGCCTAGCACTTCCAGCACGGCGACCACGGCGATCACCATGTGGCCGATCGTCGTGTAGAGCAGCGCGTGTCCCATATCCGCCTGTGTGGTTACGATGAAGAGCCCCAGAACCACCGGAATCAACGTCAGGACCCACGCGCTCATTCGCCCTTCGGCCGTCAGGGAGTTGATCTTGCGATGAACCTGTCGCCGGCCTTTGATCGTGTCCGCCAGTTGCTCCAAAATGCGCGCAAGGTCGCCGCCGGTTTCCGATTGCACCCGAAAAACGCGCGCTACCATCAGCGTCTCGTTGCACGGCATGCGCGCGGCGAGGGAATCCATCGCGTCAAAGACGCTCGCGCCGATATTGGTCTGGCCGATAATTCGTCGAAACTCGTATTGCGACGGATCCGGGAGCTCGTCTACGACCAAGGCCAACGCTTGGCGCATGCCCAAGCCGACTCGGATGCTGCTCGCAATCAGGCGAAGCGCCGTCTCGAGCTGTTCGACGAAGGCGTCCAAGCGTCGCCGGATTTTCATCTGGACGAACGCGTAAAAGCCGCCCACTCCGGCCGCCGTAAAGACCGGCAGCATCAGCATCGACAAAATCAACGGCGGCTTTAGCAGGAAGACGAAGCCGATCCACGTCAGCGCTATACAGGCCGAGATCGTCAGTACGATCTCTTGGGGTGCCGTCCGAATGCCGGCGCGATCGAGCAGATCGGTAATCGTGTTGACCCTTGCAGTTGCTCGCCGGTTGACCGAGCCCCAAAACGAGAAGAAGGTGAAGAACGCGGTCGCCGACCACCCCAGGAAAATGGCGCCTAAGATGAGTGTTTCGTTCACCAGATACTATGAAGGAGCGAAAGCTCGTTGAGCTGCCGTGCATCGTATTCGATGCCGTACTCTTCGAAGCGCTTCAGGCAGCTGGGCTGAACGCCGGTGTAGCAGAACTCACCCAGAACGCGGTTCTCTTTGTCGACGCCGCGCTGGGAAAAGCGCACGATCTCTTGCATCGTGACGATGTCGCCTTCCATGCCGACGATTTCGCTTATTCCGATGACCTTTCGCGTTCCGTCGCGTAAGCGAGACGTATGGATGACTAGATCGAGTGCGCTGGCAACCTGTTCGCGAATGGCGCGTACCGGCAGATCGAAACCCGCCATGAGCACCATCGTTTCGATACGGGAGATCGCATCGCGCTGACTGTTCGCATGGACGGTCGTCAGGGAGCCGTCGTGGCCGGTGTTCATCGCCTGCAGCATGTCGAGCGCCTCGGCGCCGCGGCACTCGCCGATGATGATTCGGTCCGGCCGCATGCGCAGCGCGTTTCGAAAGAGATCGCGGATGCGGATCTCTCCCGCGCCTTCGATGTTCGGAGGACGTGATTCCAGCCGCACGATGTGCGGCTGATTGAGCCTTAGCTCGGCGGCGTCTTCGATCGTGACGATCCGTTCGCGCGGGGGCAGAAACGACGAGAGGATGTTCAAGAACGTCGTCTTGCCTGAACCCGTTCCGCCGCTGACGATACAGTTCAGCCGCGATTGAACCGCTGCGCGAAGAAAGTCGATGACTTGCGCCGGCGCCGCGCCGATCTTGATGAGATCTTCGGCGGTCAGGCGCCGTTGACCGAAGCGCCGGATCGTCATGCTCGCGCCGTCGATTGCCACCGGCTCGATGATCGCGTTGACGCGCGAGCCATCCGGCAGACGGGCGTCCACCATCGGCGAGGCTTCGTCGATTCGCCGTCCGAGTGGTGCGATGATCCGCTCGATCACCAGCCGGAGCTGGCGGTCGCTGCTGAAACGTTTGCTCGTCGGTTCGATGACGCCATTGCGCTCGATATAGATCGTATCGGGTCCGTTGACCATAATTTCGCTGACGTCCGGATCTTTGATGAGGTCTTCCAGCGGCCCCAGACCCAGAGCCTCGTCCACGATCTCTTGGCGCAGCCGCGCCATCTCCTCGGCGGAGCCGGCAAACTTGCGCCGTGCCACCAAATCCGCGGTGATGTTTTCTACCCGCGCGCGGAGATCCGCGAGCTTTGCTGCGTCGCTCTGCGCAAGGCTCGCCGACACCAAATCGGCTTGGCGCAGCAGCGTGGCGTGAACGTCTTGCTTGAACGCGTCGCGCTCGGCGTTTGCCGCCGCTGCAGCCGCACCGCGTGCGACGGATGCGCGCCCATTCGCCGTGGGTGCCGCGACCGAGGGCTGGAGGCCTTCGATCGGCGAGACTCCCGGCAGGGCATCGATGTAGCGCTGCAGGCCGGCGATGCTCTTGGCATAGCCACGGTTGGTCGAAAGCGGAATCTCGGCGACGACTTTGCTCTTGAGCACGTCTTCGATCTCCGACCGCGTGACGACTCCGATCTCGCTGCGCGTGTTGGTAATTAGGTCGATGCGCTCGGCGGGAATGCCGAAGCGCCCAAGACCTGCATGGATGGATTGTGCGCCCGCGACGCCCAGCAACGTCGGTTCGAGGACGATGAAGAAACGTTTGGCGCGTTGTGCGAACGGACGGACCGCCGCCGCGAACGGTTGCGGCGCATCTACGAGGATCGTGTCGAAGCCCGTCATGGCGGCAGCGAACGCCTCAACGTCGTTTTCATCGAGTGCGTAAGCTGCGTCGTATCGCTCCGCAAGTTCTATGACCGTCACGCCGTCGACGCGCGCACTGCTAATCGGCGCGAGGCCGCGCGCCGCGTCGAGTGCTCGCACGGCTTCAAAGAGCACGGCAAGGCTCCGGCTTGCGGTTAAATCGGCGTCGACGACGGCGACGTTGCGTTTGTCGCGCATGCCTCGTGCCAACTCGCGGCAGAGCGTCGTGGTACCGGCTCCGCCTTTAGAGCCGGTGAAGAGCAGAAACGAGGGTTCGCTCATCGCGCTCCGTTCGGATCGACGATTTGATCGCCGACGATCAGCTCGACAGGGCTCGAGTATTTAGGCCTGCCGCTCGCGGCGGTTCCGACCGGCGGCGGCGGTCCCATTGCGAAGGCCGGCGGCGTGATCGGCTCCGGCAACGACGACGGCGTATCCGAACCGCCCACAAGCGAGAGTATTTCGACGGGCTCCGAACGTAGCGTTTCCCGCGGCGAGCGTAACGCTAAGCGCAGCGTCGCGTTGGAATCGGCCCACGCGAGCAAATCTGCCTGGCGGGGGTTCACTTCAAGCGTCACGGTCGCGGCTTGTTGCATGTCGGGCGACGGCGTTGCCGATGGGTTTTCGAGCGCAGTTCCGACCGCGAGCACGCGAAGCCCGCGAAAAATCGTCACCGCTTTCGGCGGTGGTCCGTTACCCTTTTGCGGCGGGATCGCGATGACGTCGACACGGTCGCCAGGCTGAATCAAACCCGAAACGCCTTTGACCCGGTCGATCGGAATGCTTACCGCGCGCATTCCCGGCGAGAGCCGGACCGGGAGCGCGGACGCTACGTTGTTGCCGACCTGCGACGCCGTCAGCTGTGAGCCGGACGGAATCGTAATGAGCGCGAGCGCTCCGACGGCTTGGCTCGGATTGGAGAGTGCATCCGGCTGCAGTGTTTCCGCCGACCGTGTCTCGACGTGGATCATCGAGTCGGTGATGCGCGAGCGCGCGGGAATATCTTGATTCGTAATTAGCACTTGCCGCGGCTGATTTTGAGCGGGACGCAGCGACGAGAGATACGTCAGCGTTAGCCAGCCGGTTCCGACAGCTAAAATAATCGCGATCAGAAGCGTCGTACGTCGAATGTTCATTTATAAGTGTATCCTTAGAAATGGCGCAATGCTCTGGGATAGAGCAATGAGGACCGCGCCGAACGCAAAAGCGACGGCGTAAGGCATCCCTTCGTGCTTCTTGGCGGCTAGGCCTGGCACGCCGCTCAGCGTCATTAGCACGCCGCGCACTGCCGCAGCCCGAGTGCGGCTGCGCACGAGCAGGTATCCTATCGCGAGCAGACCTCCGCCGATTGCCGTATACAACAAGAACGGAACGCAGAGCGGCCAGTTCAGCATGCCGCAGGCCGTAATGGCAAGCTTCACGTCACCTCCGCCGATGCCGCCGCGG
>DASXGO010000199.1:0-1906 GCA_036489055.1 Candidatus Cybelea sp.
ACGACGCAACGGTGCACAAGGCGAACGTCGCGATGGCCGCCGGCTGCACCGGTCTTATCTTCGGCCGAAACATGTGGCAGCGCAAATGGGATGCCGCGATGAGCATGGCGTCGCGCATTCACGACGTTCTCTCGAACTACGGCCAACAACAATAAGGAAGCCCTGATTAGTGAGCGGGCACTTGTGCGGTGGCGCAGCTAGCGCACACGTAGCTAACCGCTCCCCCGTGATCTTGCGCAACCATTGCGCCGCGCGCGCCGCGGCGGCCGCACTGCGCGCAAGCGAACGTCTCTGAGGGGGACGACGCGACCGCGCTGCTTCCTTCGTGCCGTTTCGCGACATAGAACGTGAGGTAGATCAGAAGCCCGATAACCCAGGGTGCCCAGGCGAAGAATACGTGAAAGGCTTCGCTTGAGAGCGTCGGGTTCATACTTTTTTGAAGTACTCGGCGTTGATCTCGGTATAATTTTGCCACTTCTCCGGCACGTCGGAGTCGGCGAAGATCGCCTCTACCGGACAGGCCGAAACGCACGCGCCGCAGTCGATGCAAACCTCGGGATCGATGTAGAGCATCTCGTCTTCGTCCTTGCCGTGGATGCAATCGACCGGGCAAACGTCGACGCACGATTTATCCTTGGTGCCGATGCACGGTTCGGTGATGATGTAGGCCACGATACGTTCAGCTTCCCTCGACCCAGCGCCGCGCCCTTCAGGCCGAAGAGCGGCCGCGAAACACGCGAATCAGCCACAGGAGAACGACCGCACCGATCAACGCACAGACCATGCTCGGCAAGTTGAACCCGCTGACGCCCGCGTGACCGAACCAGCCGTACAGCAATCCGCCAATTATCGCACCGATGATGCCGACGATGATGTCGCCGACGACGCCGCCCGGCCCCTCTCCGGGCACGATCCAGCGAGCCACGAGCCCGACCACTAATCCGAAAATGATCCAAGCGAAAAATCCCAAGGTTTTCTCCCCCCGAGGCCGGCGGAGCGGCAGTGGCCTCCGTACCGAGGACTCGGTATGCCGTCGAAACAGGTAGTGGGCGCCCGAACGGTGGACGTTTGTCGTATTATGAAGCGTACATTCTTTTGCCTGCTCACAGCCTTTCTGGCGTCGACCGGCTGCGCTTTTGCCGTACAATCCGGCGTCACCAATATCACCGCCACCGGTACGGGCACCGTCTCGCTTCCGCCCGATATGGCAACCGTGAGCGCCGCGGTCGAGACGACCGCCGCGCGCGCCGAGGATGCCGTCTCGCAGAACAACCAAATCTACGATCGCGTCGTCGCGTCGCTCGGGAGACTCGGCATTGCAAGAAATGACATAACGCTTGCATACTACAACGTCAACTACAATCCGCCGCCGCAAGTCACGACGTCGAACCCGGGCGGGGAGCGATACGGCTACACCGTCTCGCGGTCGTTTAACGTGAAGGTTCGAAGCATCGGCAAAGCCGGTGCGGTCAGCGACGCGAGCGTCGCCGCTGGTGCGACATCGATCAACGGCGTCTCGTTCGGGCTCGCCGATCCCAGCGTCGCTCGCGCGCAGGCGATCGCGAAAGCCGAGGCGGACGCGCGCAACGCGGCCGGCGCGCTGGCGCGCACCGCGAACCTGCGCATCGTCTCGATCAAGAACATCGAGTTGCAGAACGGCTTCGTCGGAGGGCCAGTGCCGCTCGGCGCGATGGCCAGGACAAGCGCACCGACGGTCCTCGATCAGTCGAACGTCACCGTTACCGCCACGGTCACGGTCGTTTACACCGCGCAACCATGAGGTTTTCGTCGCCGGCGAAACCTGGGAGCGCCCGGTGTAGTAGACTGCGGTGATGAACCGCGATTGCGAAGTTTGCGCCGAACGCCCCTCGGCGACAACGCTAGGCGGCCGCCGGCTCTGCAATGT
>DASXGO010000218.1:0-2683 GCA_036489055.1 Candidatus Cybelea sp.
ACTCTTATAGCCACGGCGGGGGCGGCGGAGCCGGCGGTTCTTCGTACGTCGAGCCCGCCGCGACCGATGTCGTCGATCGTCGCGGAGCCGCGCCGCCGGGCAACGGCCGGATCGTCATCCGCTGGAAGAGCTAAACCCCAATGTGTCCGAGTTGGAATGTCGTAACGGTCTAGGTCACTTCCGCTGTTTGTCTTTCGGCGTGACGCAGGTACCGCTCGCGCGGCAAACGACGATCGGCGGATCGAGTACCTCGGCGGCGCTTTCGCCGAGCTCCGGACGCGCGGCAATAACTTTGCGAGCCTCGAACTCCATGCGGCGCGACGTTTTGCCGATTTGGACGATGCGGCCCTCGGCTTCGATGTAATCGCCGGCGTACGTCGGCGCGAGGAAACGCACCGCATCGTAAGCCGCGAAGAGTCCTTCGTCGCCGTCCAGCCGAATCAGCAACTCGGTGGCGACGTCGCCGAAGAGTGCCAGGATCCGTGCGCCGTCTACGAGTTTGCCCCCGTAATGCGCGTCGTGCGCACTCATCCGCAGACGCACGGTCGCGGTCCGCGGCTCTCGTTCTAAGTCTTCGCGAGTTCCCATAGCTCCTCGAGTTCGTCGGCATCCAAATCGGAGAGGCTCTTCCCTTCACCCGCAGCGCGCTCTTCCATGAAGGTAAAGCGGCGGTAAAACTTCTCGTTGGCCTCGCGCATCGCTGTTTCGGCATCGATCCCAAGGGCGCGTGCCAGGTTAACCAGCGTAAAGAAGACGTCGCCGAGCTCTTCACGCACGTGCGGGTCGTCCTGCGTCGCGCGTCGCGCCTCGGCCAATTCGCGCATTTCTTCGGTGAGCTTGTCGAGGATGCCGTAAACGTCCGGCCAGTCAAATCCTACGCGCGCCGCTTTCTCTTGCATCCGTTGCCCGCGCTGCAGGGCTCCAAGGTGTTTGGGGATGCCCTCAAGGCGGCTGCGTCGCGCGCGTCCGGTCTTTTCGAGCGCCTTGAGACGCTCCCAGTTCCGCCATTGAGCGTCAACGTCTTCGATCACCGCGTCGCCGAAGACGTGAGGATGCCGGCGCACCATCTTGTTGGATAGCGCGTCGATGACGTCGGCGATGCTGAATTTGCCCGTCTCGGTCGCAAGCTGCGCGTGAAAGACCACTTGCAGCAGAAGGTCGCCCAGCTCTTCGCAGAGCCCGTCGAGATGCGAGATCTCGATCGCGTCGACGACTTCGAACGTCTCCTCGATCAGATATGGAATCAGCGTGCGATGCGTCTGCTCGCGGTCCCACGGGCAACCCAGCCGTAGGCGGGCCATGATCTCGACCAAGTCGTCCCACGAGTAATGCGCGGACTGCGGCGGCAGTGGAACGAGCGGCATCGTAATAGACGCGGAGAGCGTGGCCCTGGGCACGCCGGGAACGATCTCGGCCTCGACGCCACGCGCCTCGAGCGCCCGCAGGAGCAGCGGAAGCCCGGGAAAGTCCGAGAGTGGATTTCCCAAGATTCCCAATCCGAGTGCGTGCGAATCGCGTTGCGCGACGCGATCCGCGAAACGTTCGATCTCTTGCGCGCTCCCGCGCATCAAGAGCGCCGGATCGTCGACGAGTCCGGGTTCGAGCTTCACGCCGTTTCGTTCGAGGTAACGCGCCAAATCGGGCGGCGCCATCAACAGGACGGCCGTACCGAGCGTGCGCAGCGCCTCGAGGGCGCCGATGGTCAAGAGTCCTGGATCGCCCGGACCCAGACCCGCGATGCGAACCAGCGTTTTCGGAGTCGACAAACTCCTAACTGGTTCGCATCGCGTTCAAGGACTACTTCGTCGGCGTTGCTGCCGGAGAAGCGGGTGCGCTGGCGGCCGGAGCGGCCCCGCCGGGCGGCGCCAGCGGTGGCGGCGTTGCGAAGACCGACGCGAACTGCGGATCGTTCACGACGATCGTGGCCTTCTGCTGCAGCCCTTGCAGGAACGGCTGAATCAGCGGGGCTTCTTGCTGCTGGCGTAGCGTATCCATGATTTGTGGCGTCGCGCTGGCGAGGCTCGCCGGGTGTCCGGGCGTACGCGACTCGACTTGGATGATGTGATAGCCGAACGGCGATTTGATTGGCGGACTGATCTGGCCGATCGGCGCCGAAAACGCGTACTTGTCGAACGCGGGAACCATCTGACCGCGCCGGAACGGGCCTATTTCGCCGCCCTTATCCTTCGTGCCGGGATCCGTCGAATATTTCTTCGCGAGTTCCGCGAACTGTTGCGGGTTCGCTTTGACTTGCGCCTCGATCTGGTTCGCAAGCGCGAGCGTCGGAACGAGGATATGTCGCGCCGTTATCTCTTCCGGCTTGTCAAACGAGGCGCGATTTTTGTTGAAGTAATCTCTAACTTGAGCCGGCGTGATGGTCACGTCTTTGGCGAGCGCCTTGTCGAGAATGACCTGCTCGCGCAATGCGGAGCGTACGTCGGCCTCGCTCAGACCGCGCGCTTTGAGCATCTCGTCCCACGAACCACTGGGAAAGTTCGCTTTGATTTGATTCTCACGCGCATCGATCTCGGCATCGGTGACGGTGATGTTGTTATTCTTGGCGTACTGCTCGATCAGCGTCTCTTGGACGAGCTGCTGGAGGACCGTGCGGCCCATCGGGCTCGACTCCAAGCGCGTATTGAACGTCTCGCGACTGATCGGTTGGCCGTTCACCGTCGCGACC
>DASXGO010000315.1:0-5645 GCA_036489055.1 Candidatus Cybelea sp.
CGCCGGAAATGGCGTTCCGCCGTAGCCCCCATCGCTGAAGTTGGTGTTCCACGAGTCGCCGCCGTTTCCGCCGGTGCCGCCGTTTCCGCCGCCACCGCCGCCGGATTGACGTGGAGCGGAGTAACTGCCGCCGGACGGATGCGGTGCCGAGTAGCTGCCGCCGCGCGGATACGACGGTTGCGAACCGCGCGAATACGACGGAGGCGAGGAGTACGAACCCCGCGAGTATGACGGATACGACGAGTACGATCCGCGCGAATAGGATGGATACGAGTTACGCGAGTATGACGGCGCCGACTCGCCACGCGAATACGATGGCGCCGATTCGCCACGCGAATACGACGGATACGACGACTCGCGCGAGTACGACGGATACGAGTTGCGCGTGTTCGACTCATACGGATTGCGTTGTTGCGAGTCGTTACGGTATGCGTTTTGCGAGTCGTTGCGGTTTGGGTTTCCGTACATGACGTTTCTCGAGGCGTTCTCCCGATCGCCGTACGTTACGGGAACGTTTCCGCGCGCTTGCGAGAAACGGCCCCACGAATCGGAGTTAGGCCTTTCCACACGCGGGGTGCCGTTTGCATAGCCCGGCGTTACCGCACCGCGATTGTCGTTGCCGCGGAGGTCGCCGCCGCGCTCCTGACCGAAGCGCTGCCACGAACCCGAGCCTGCCGTTTCGCGACCGGTGTTGAGATTGCCGCGATCGAGCGCGTTGCGTTGCAGAGTGCCGCTACGGTCGTTGGTAACTCGATCGTTGGAGGCCGATACCGGTGCGACGTTGCGTCCGTTACTCTGGATCGCCCGCGACACCGCACGCTGCTGCTCGTCGAACGCCATGTGTCCGGCGAAAGAACGGCCGGCCGCGGCGAAGCGGGGCGACTGGAACGTATGCGACATGCTAACCGGAGCGCTGATCGTGTGGCCGCCGAAGCCGAGGTTATCGCGCGTCGGTGAGACCGGCACCGCGCCGTGAATCATCCCGATGCGATTGCCGACCATGCGCGGCGTGACGGTCACGGTGTGACCATGAATCGTGCCGTGCTGGAAGTCGCCGACGTGAACGCCGTGGATGCCGCCGTGCGGGAAGTAACGGTTGATGACCGTGATGTTGGTGACGTTGGCGACGTTACCCCAGCCGGAGCCGCCCCAGCCGCCCCAGCCCCAGCCGTAGCCGCTCCAGGCCCAGCCCGGCCACCACGGATAGAACGCGACGGCGGGCGGGATCGGATACCAGCCGAGATACGGATAACCGAAGCCGCCGTATCCGTAGCCGGCATATCCCGGATAGCCGCCGCTACCGAAGCCGAGCGATACGCCCCAGCCCGTGCCGCCGAATCCTACGCCGAAGCCGAAGAATCCGACGAGAGCCGGGGACCATGACGGATAAGCGCTATAGGCCGGCGGAGCCCATGCCCAGCCGTAATTGTTCGCATAGTACCAGTTGCCGTAATGGTACGGCGCCCAGCCCCACGGCTCGTTTGCGACCCACGTCCAGCCGTAGCCGTCTTCCCAGGTCCAGCTTCCGTTTCCATATGGAGACCAGTTCGAGGACTGATTCGGAATCCAAGATTGGCCGTAGCCGGGAACGTCCTGCCACTGGCCGTAGGCGCCGAGATTATCATAGCCGGCAATATCCGGATTCAGATTCGGGCTTGCGTTGAGCGCGGCGACCATCGTCTCGTCCCGCTTAGCGTTGAAATCGTCGAACGAATCGTAACCGACTTCGGTCGTGTAGGTGATCGACGGCTCGGAGGCCGAGCCGCGCGCAACGAGCGTGCGCCCGGAATCAAGTGTGTACGTCCGCTGCGGCGAGACGACCTCGACGCTTCCGCGCCGCGCCGTCACCCAGCTGGAGCCGTCCTTACCGATCGAAACGCGGTAATCGCCTGCGTCGTGAGCCCGCACCGTGACCGACGGCGTGTCGACCTGGACGGGTCCTGCTCCGCGAACGAGCCCGATCTCGACCGTCCCGTCGGCTAGCTGGAGCTGACGATTGTTGGGATCGTCGTTCGTAATCCGGGCCTGAACGTTTCCGCCGAGCCGGAGCGCCGTCGAGCCGTCAAATTGCAGCTCGCCGCGCGACCGCTCGCCGGTCGATATGTAATCGCCCGGGAGCAGCGGCGCGTTCACGACCGCGGCAACCTGCTTATTGCTGTCGCCGCGTTGAACTACGACCTGTCCCTGAACGATGCTGACCCGGGTGACCCCGGGGCCCTTGCCTTGCGCCTGTTCGGCCGAGGCCGGCACCGCGCTCGAAACGGTCACCCCGAACAGGGCGACCGTGGAAATAAGGCTAGTGATCCATCTGCTAGTCATTGTTGTGCAACTTTGCTCCCTCACGAACATTAAAACCGATGGCGGCTGGGCAAAACATCGAAGCATGATTAGCTTAGCATTAAGCGCCCGTGAGAGGCCGGAGAGTGCTTGGCAGCCCACCCGCCATTCCTCCCTATGGCAAGAAACTTTTCGTCTAACCGCCAAACCCTCAGGCTCATTGTCTTCTTTGGAGGTAACCGCTTCATGAACGATCCCAGCAATGCTATGACGCGCCGAACCTTCGTGACCAACGCCATCGTCCTCCCCGCGCTCGCGGGACTACTGCTTGCCGAAACCGCCACGGCGGAAGCGAAAGGCTCGCAGGCACAGTTCAAGTATCAGAGCACCCCAAGCGGCGGCCACAAGTGCTCGGGCTGCACCTTCTTCATTCCGGGGAGTCCGCCGAGCAAGAACGGCTCGTGTAAGATCGTCGACGGCTCGATCAGCCCCAACGGCTGGTGCACCGCCTGGTCCGCCAAGAAGAGCTGACGGGTTCGCCGTGTCGCCCTGACCCTTTCGACCGTGCTCAGGCGAAGGGCGACATCGCAGCTATTTGTTAAGGCGCTGCGTCATAGCGGCTAGAGCATATTTGATCATGCCGCCGTGATAATCGTAGATCTGCCAGTGGTCATCACCGGGAGCGATGCCGAACTCGGCGTCGCTCCCGAGTTTCGCGAGCGCGTCGCGCATTCGCAATACGGAGCCTTCGAGCTCGAACGTATCTTCGGCACCCACGAACACATGAAGCTTCCCTCGCAACTGCGGCGCCAGAACGCCCCAGCGACGTTGAAGCAATGTGGTCATGTCGTAGTGGTCTTCCCAGTAGGCCGCGACCGATGGGTCTATGGCGCCGGTGGTGCGATCGAACAACGGTACCGGCAGGCCGTTCGGTTTAGCCGGACTGAAGACGTCGTCGTAGGTGTCCATTTGCCGCTCTTGCCACGGCTTTTGATCGGTTGAAACGACGTGTTGGTATGGAATGCAATCGGTAGCACCTTGCACCAGTTTCCGTAGCGTCGCAACGTCACGTCCGCCCATCCTGCACATCGGATAATCGCGCCCAGCCGCGTCCACGAAAAAATCTTGGCCGCGCCTGGTTATGTCGGGTCCCAGAAAATCGTGAAAGTCCACCGGGTCCGGTGACAGCGCCCATGCGCCATTGAAGGTGGCCGGATAGTTGATCTGCAGCCAAAGCGCCGACCAAGCTCCGGAAGAATGACCGAATAGAAAACGCGCCTTGCCGGAAGCAATGGTTCGAAAGTGCGCGTCGGTCGCGGGGACGAATTCCGATGTTAACGCGGTGCCCCATGGCCCTTCGCTGGCCGAATCTGCGAACTCGATGTGAACGTCTTCCCCATCGATGTCCATCATCGCTTGCATGAAAACGACGATGAACTCGGATCCGAGCGACTTCATCGGCCGTTGCCAATCGAGTTTCTCCGCGTCGCCGATTTGATCGGTTCCCTCGAACGCTGGGATTACATAAACAACTGGGTAACGTTGATCTGGCCGCTGGTAATACGAGTCGGGCAGCAAAATTTCCGCACCAATTTCTACCGTCTGTCGGAGAGCCTGTGAGAGCGACGGGCTTTGAAACGTTATTTGAACGACGTGCGACTGATCCGCCTTAGCACATGGGGAAGCCGCCGCAACGTACGCGGCGAACAGCATCATCCGGGGCGCGAGCCACTTGATGAGGTTAAGCAACTTCAAAGAGTGCTGCGGCGCCTATGCCGCCCGCAACGCACATCGTCACGACGACGTGCTTGACGCCGCGGCGCTTACCCTCGATCAGCGCGTGCATCGTCATGCGCGCGCCGCTCATGCCGTAGGGATGGCCGATTGAGATCGCGCCTCCGTCGACATTGAACCGCTCGTTCGGAATACCGAGCTTGTCGCGACAGTAAACCGTTTGCACTGCGAATGCTTCGTTGAGCTCCCATAAGCCGATGTCGTCGATTTTGAGATCGTGTTGCTCGAGCAGCTTCGGCACCGCAAAGACGGGCGCAATCCCCATCTCGCCGGGTTCCGTCGCGGCGACGGCATAGCCGCGATAGAAACCCAGCGGCGTCAGATTGCGGCGCGCCGCGAGATCCACATCCATCACCGCTACTGCGGCGGCACCGTCTGAGAGCTGTGACGAATTCCCGGCGGTGATGCTGGTGTCGGCAACTCCGGGCACGGCGCCTTTGAGGGACGCTAGCCCTTCGAGCGTCGTGTCGGGACGATTGCCCTCGTCTTTGGTGAGTTCGACGCGCCGTTCGCTGACGGTACCAGTCTCTTTATCTTGCTCGTATTTCCAGGACGACATCGCAACGATCTCCGCGTCGAAACGCCCCGCCGCTTGTGCCGCGGCCGTGCGCTGCTGACTCTGCAGCGCGTATTCGTCCTGCCGTTCCCGCGGAACGTCGTATTTCTTCGCGACGAAATCGGCGGTGAAGAGCATCGGAGTGTAGAGATCGGGGGCGTGGCGCAGCAGCCACTCCTCGGTAATGAAGTGGACGTTCACGTCGTTCTGCACCATGCTGATCGACTCGACCCCGCCCGCAACGACGATCTTGGCGCCGTCGACGACGACGCGTTTGGCCGCCGCCGAGATGGCGTCGAGACCCGAGGCGCAAAAACGGCTGACGGTTTGGCCCGGGACGGTGACCGGACATCCGGCGCGCAGTGCTGCGGTGCGGCCGATGTTGTTTCCGGTCGCGCCCTCGGGCAATCCGCATCCGATGATCACGTCTTCCACTTCGGCCGGATCGATGCGCGCGCGTTCCATCGCGTGCTGCACGACGTGGGCCGCCATCGTCGCTCCCGGCGTTTGATTGAAGGCGCCACGATAGGCGCGCCCGATCGGCGTGCGCGCCGCCGAGACGATCGCCGCTTCACGCATGCGCCGGCACCTGAGTCACCCCTGACCCTTCGACTCCGCTCAGGGCGAAGGGTGACCCGCCACCATGTTTTGCATACCACATCGGGCCGCCGTGATGCGGCGGGAAGCCGTAACCGTAGACGTAGACGATGTCGATGTCGCCGGGACGCAGCGCAACGCCCTCCTCGAGCAGCTTCTCGCCGCGCACAACGAGCGCTCCAAGCAGTCGATCGCGGATCTCGTCGTCGCTGTGCTCGCGCGGCGCAATCCCGGCTTTACGTGCTTCTTCGGCGAAAATTTCTTCGACCGCGGGATCTCGAATCGGCTCGCGCCCCTTGCCGACCCCTTTGTCGTACTTGAAGTATCCGGCCATAGTCTTCTGCCCGAGCCGCTTTGACTCAACCAACCGCTCTAACACGTTGGTGCGGCCAATCGCTTCCGGCCCGGCCGCCTTCTGCAC
>DASXGO010000364.1:0-4558 GCA_036489055.1 Candidatus Cybelea sp.
ATGACGAAGACAATCAGCGCGGCCGCCGAGATAACGGTAAAGAGAACGATGGTTTGCGATTGGAACCAATCGTCGCGTTCGCCTTGCTCGAGAACGAACTGCAGCGACGCCAGACCGGCGGTGAGCAATCCTAAGCCGACCCAATCGATCCCGCCTTTAGGGCGCGCAATGTACTTTGGATTGGGGATGAAGGCGAGCGTCATCAGGAACGCAACGATTCCGATCGGTACGTTGATGTAGAAGATTAGTGGCCAGGAGGCGTTGTCGATAATCCACCCGCCGAGCGTCGGCCCGATCGCCGGCCCGACCATCGCGCCCATGCCGAAGATTGCCATCGCGGCGCCGCGCTTCTCCACCGGAAACGTTTCGAAGAGAATCGCTTGCGCGGTCGGCTGCAGCGCGCCGCCGCCCACCCCCTGGACGACGCGGTAGAAGACGAGTACCCAAATCGAATGCGCCGTTCCACAAAGCAAAGATGCGACGGTAAAGACCGCAAGCGAGGTAGCGTAAAACATCTTGCGGCCAAGGAGCGCCGTCAGCCAGCCGTTGAGCGGCATCACGACGACGTTAGCGAGGATGTATCCCGTGGCGACCCAAGCAACCTCGTCCACCGTTGCGCCCAAATTGCCTCCGAGCGTCGGCAGCGCAACGTTGACGATCGTACTGTCGATAATCGCCATGATCAGCCCGAGCATGACGGTGATCGTAATCAGGGCGACCGGCGCGCCCGGGTGGCTTCGCAGCTTAAGCGGACTCGGCACTAGACGAAAGACATACCCCTAGTCGTCCAAAACCGCTCTGCCACAAGGCCGTTGCACCGGGCGAGGTTGACAAGGCTCCGAAAGTCTCGCTATCCTTACTTTATGGTAAGAAGTAAGGCGAAGCTTACCTCCAAGGGCCAATTGACGCTCCCGCTCGCGGTTCGAAAAGCCCTTAACGTGGCGGCCGGCGACGTCGTTGCGTTCGATATTGGGCCGGATGGCATCGTGCTACGGAATGATTTGCCGCCCGACCGGTTCGCAAAGTACGCGGGCAAATTCCGCGTCGGCCAAGGACAGACGGCGGACGAGATTCGGCGATGGCTGCGGGAGCTTCGCGGCCGGGCTGGTGACGATTGAGCGTAGCGCTCGATACCAATGTCATCATACAGGTTGTCGGTGGCGAGGCTGCGGTTTCGAAGCGAGCAGCCGAGTTGCTGAGGGAGCATGCCACGCGAGCGAGCTTAGTGATATCGCCAATCGTGTATTCGGAGCTCTTTGCGCATCCGGCCTGGAAGCCCGAAGACGTGCTTGAGTTTCTAGGGGCTACTGCAGTGGCGGTCGACTGGGACCTCTCGCAAAGCGTTTGGACCCGCGCCGGATACGCTTTCGCACAGTACGCACGTCGCCGCCGAAAACACGACCGGAAGACTTTACCCCGTCGCCTCATCGCCGACTTCGTCATAGGATCGCACGCGCTCGAAGCCGGGGGACTGCTAACGGCCGACGTGGAATTTTTCCGGAGAACGTTTCCAGACCTACGCGTCATTCCGGCGTGAGTCTTTCGATTGCTGCGGACTTCGCCACTTAAACGCAAGCGCGTTCAGCGTGATAGCGCGGTTGCACTTGTTGCGGCCGCGTTTGCGATTTTCGCGCTCGTCGATGTGCTCGCGTTCCGCACGGGACTCTATCGGCATCTGCTCGATCCCGCTTCGAGCACCGGCAGCTTCGAAACCGCGATTGCGCAGGTTCGCGCGCTGCCGCCCGGGCGGCACACCGACGTCTTAGTCCTTGGCGACTCGCGGATTTATTCCGGGCTCGATCCGCGCACCGCAAGCGCTGCCGCCACCGGATTGCGATTTCTCAATGCCGGCGTTCCCGGCACGACACCGCGCTGCTGGCCGTTCTTCGTGCGCGCGATCGATCCGCGCGCAAATCGCTTCCGCGCCGTCGTCATTCCAGTAGATACCTATGCCGACGATGACACTGCGATCGGCAGCCTCGACGGCGACGATCGCCCGATGGATTTGCGGTACGTGGTCTTTCAAACGCGGCTGCTCGACCTGCCCAAGCTCGCGGGTTCCTTTTCCGATCCGCGCGAGCGGGTCGAGTATGGCATCGATCTCTTTTGGCGCGGTACCCAACTGCGCGATGACGTGCAAGCCTTCGCCGCCGATCCGCCGGCGCGCATCCGCGCGCTGACGCACGTCGACCCGACGACGTACGACCCGCTGCAGTCGCATTCGCGCGACGATACGCTCGCCGGCCTCAAGGTTGACTTCGCTCGCGGCACGATTGACGATCCTCCCGGCGTCTCGGCCGACGAAGCCCGCGCGATCGCCACCCAAGTCCTGACCGTCGCCAAACCGAGCCCCTCGTACGCAATCTATCGCCGTCAATGGCTCGGGCCGATCGTTGCGCGGTACGCGGCCGCGGGCATCCCGGTATTCTTCGTACGCATTCCGACGCGTCCGGCGCATCGCGATGCCGTGCAGCTTCCCAGCGGTTCGCTCGTCGAGATTGCGACGACCTACGGCGCGCATTTGCTTCCGTCGGCGCCCTACATGGCGCTCGAGCGCCCCGAGCTCTTCGCCGACGAAGACCACCTCAATCGCGCCGGCAGTCTTCTTTTCAGCCGCCTCCTGGGGCGGGACGTTGCACGTGTGCTAAGTGCACCCGGCGTAACGTTGAACGCGCGGCGTGTCACGCTGAGTGTGCGGCGCGTCACCCTGAGCGCGCGGCGTGTCACCCTGAGCGCGCGGCGTGTCACCCTGAGCCTGTCGAAGGGCGACACGCCGCCACAGGCATCACCTCTGCCGGACCCGCCTCGCCCCCACCACAACCTTTCGTGGTTTGCCGCAGCTGCCGGCATCGGCATTCCGCTGCAGTTCCAATCATACGAATTTTGGCTTTTCGTAGCGATCGTTGCCGCGCTCTTTTACGGCCTGCCGCGGCGCGCCGGGCGCTACGTGCTGCTCGTCGCGAGCTACTATTTTTACGCACGCTGGAACGCTTGGTACGTGCTTTTTTTGTGGATCCTCACCGCGAGCGATTTTCTCATCGCGATCGCGGTCGAGCGCGCGCGGGAGTCGGGACGCCTGAACGTCAGGCTGCTGCTCGCTGCCGGTATTGTCGCGAATCTCGCCTTTCTTGCCAGCTTCAAGTATACCAACTTCGCGAGCGGCACGGTCTCGGCGCTCTTGGGCATGCACGAGAATCCATGGCTCGTGAGTCTCTTCGTGCCGATCGGCATCAGCTTCCACACGTTTCAGAGCATCTCGTATTTGGTCGACGTCTACCGCGGGCGCATGGCGGCGATTCGTAAACCGCTCGATTACGCGCTCTACTTGGCGTTCTTTCCGCAGCTGCTTGCCGGTCCGATCGTTCGTGCCGGCCTGTTTTTCGGCGAGCTTTTTGCGTGGCGGCCGCCCGGACCCGAGGACGTAACCTACGGACTCGCGCGCGCGGGCTTCGGTCTCTTCAAGAAGATGGCGATCGCCGATCAGTTCGCCGACGTCGCCAACACTTATTGGGGTGCGCTCGCCGCGCATCCGGGTGCACCCGCGGCGTGGTGCGCGCTCTTTGCGTTCTCGATGCAGATCTACTTCGATTTCTCGGGCTACAGCGACATCGCAATTGGCTGCGCGCGGCTCTTCGGTTTGGTCTTTCCGGAAAACTTCCGCATGCCGTACTTGGCAACCAGCGTCACGGATTTTTGGCACCGTTGGCACATCACGCTCTCGACGTGGCTACGAGATTATCTCTACATTCCGCTGGGCGGCAGCAAGTATGGCCGTCTCGCGACGCTGCGCAACTTGATGATCACCATGCTCTTGGGCGGCCTCTGGCACGGTGCGCAATGGACGTTCGTCGCATGGGGCGGCTACCACGGGTTGATGCTCTGTTTCGAACGCATCACCGGCATCGGCCGCGAGCAAGAAGCACCGCGAGGCATGGTCGCCTTGGCCCGCATCGCAGCGACGTTTGCGCTCGTTTCGCTCGGCTGGGTGCTGTTCCGATCGCCGACGTTCGGCGATGCGCTATCCGTATACCGAGCGCTCTTCGCCGGCGGCCCCGGAGCGTCGCTCTTCTCTGCTTGGCAGACCGTTTTGGTTGCGGCAATCGTCGCTTTCGGTGCGCTGCGCCTCCTCTTCGATCGCTTGGCAGTGCGGCTGAACTGGCCGCAGCCGGCCTGGCCGCAGCTCCGGACGCTCGCGCAAGTCGGGGCACTCGCCGGCTTGCTTTTGGCGCTTCAGCTGCTCACCTGGCCGGGAATATCGCCGACCTTCATCTACTTTAAATTCTAGCGACCAGCCGTTACACTATCGCAATGTACCGCGATCAGACGAACGACGTCCTCACGTCGGAGTTCGAAGGCATGGCCGTCATCACGCTCCGAGGGGAGTGGGACGTTGCTAGCCGCGATCACCTGCGCCGCGCTCTCCAATCGATCGGGCTCGACCAAGACGTCGTAGTCGATCTGCGGCAGGCGAGTTTCTTCGACTCGACCGCTCTGGGAGAGTTGATCGCGCTCTACAAGCGGCTCGACGGTGCGGGGCACCGCGTTGAAGCTCTCGTCG
>DASXGO010000372.1:0-2355 GCA_036489055.1 Candidatus Cybelea sp.
CCTTCTGCACGGCCAAACCGACATCCAAGCCCGAAAGATCGCTCATGGCGAACGGCCCCATCGGAAACCCGAATTGCTTCATCACGGCGTCGATCCGCGCGGGCGTGACGCCTTCTTCGGCGAGCGCGTTGGCCTCGCGAACGTAATCGAAGACCATGCGGTTACCGATGAATCCGAAGGCGTTGCCGGAGAGCACGCCCTTCTTGCGCAATCGCTTCGCGAGCTCAAAGGCCATCGCGATGGTTTGCGGCGACGTTTCGCTTCCGCGGACGATTTCGAGCAGCGGCATGATGTTGGCCGGCACGAAGAAATGCAGCCCGAGCACGCGTTCCGGGCGCTTCGTCTCCCGCGCCAGTGCGTCGATGTCGAGCGTCGACGTGTTGCTGGCGAGGATCGCTTGCGGCTTTGCGATCGAATCGAGCTTGCGGAAAACCTCTCGCTTGACGTCGAGATTTTCGAAGACCGCTTCGACTATGAGATCCGCGTCCGCGAGCTCGCTCCAATCGTCGGTAAATCGAATCGACTGGCCGCGCTTCCAGGCCTCTTCCTGCGTCAGCCGGCCCTTCTGCACTTGGTACATGAACATACCCATGACGGTCTGTCGGGCTTTGTCGACGGCCTCCTCGTTGGTATCGACGACAACCACCGGAATGCCGGCCTGCGCAAACGCGATTGCGATCCCGCTCCCCATCGTCCCCGCGCCAACCACGCCTACTTTTTCGATTGTCGTGTCACCGCCCGTGTCATCCTGAGGAGCGCTCCTGAGCTTGTCGAAGGGGCGCGTCTCGAAGGACGGTATCTTACCCAACTCTCTCTCCGCAAAGAACACGTGTCGCAATGCCTGCGATGGTTCCGAACGAACGAGCTGGTCGAAGAGCCGCGTTTCACGGGCGATGCCGAAGTTGAACGGAAGCTCGACGGAGGCTTGCACCGCGTCGATCAGTCTGTGCGCGGCGAAACCGCCGTTCGCTTCGGGCGGCACCATTTTATGCGCTTGCGCGACGACGTAGGGTGCGGCTTGCATCGGCAGGTCTTTCGCGATGATCGCTCGGCGCTCGGAGATGCGGCGCTTCGGCCCCTTGGCCAACGCTTTCGCACGTTCGATGAGATCGGACGGCACGATTTCGTCGATGATGCCGAGTTCGAGCGCGCGTTCTGCCGGAACGGATGAGCCCTTGAGCATGAACTCCAAGGCCGCGCGCGCGCCGATCAGACGCGGGAGGCGCTGCGTGCCGCCCGCTCCGGGCAGCAGGCCGAGGCGAATCTCCGGCAGGCCAAGCTTCGCATTTTCCGTCGCGACGCGGGAATCGCACGCGAGCGACAGCTCCAGTCCGCCGCCGAGGCAGTTCCCTTCGATCGCGGCGACGTGAACTTTGATACTCGCCTCGATCGCGGCGATCACGTCGCGAATCGTCACGGCGTTCGGCGGCATCTCGCCTTGAAAGTCGTTGACGTCGGCGCCGGCGCTGAAGAGCCCGTGCGAGCCCGTGATCACGATTGCCCCAACGGAATCATCGCTATGCGCCGCGTGGATCTCTGCGAGAAGCTTCGCGCAATACGCGAACGAGAGCGCGTTGACCGGCGGATTATCTAACGTTATTACGCGGGTTTCGTCACCCCGAGCGGAGTCGAGGGGCGCATCGGACGCCGGATCCATCCTAAACTCCAATCGCCATCTTGCGGTCGAGATCGAACTGCGCTTCGCTCAGCCGCATCACGTCGCCCGAACCGTCCAGGATCTCGCGATACAGCCACGCCGATTGCGAGAGCACGTGCGTCGCATAGAACGCCGCGGTGTCCAGCTTGGCGCGATAGAACTCCGCTTCGGCGTCGCCGGCGGCGATTTTGTCGGCCGAGATACGCGCGGCGCGCGCCATCTGCCAGCCGCCCGCGATGATCCCCCATAGCCGCAGATACGGTACGGAGCAGGCAAAGGCTTTGTGAAGATCGCCCATTGCATTCATGCCGATCCACTGCGACGTTTCGTTGAGCGCCGCGAGCGCCTTGCCAAGCGCGTCGCCGATGCGTTTGACCGTAGCGTCCGAGTGTGCGGCGCACTCTTTGGCGACCGCTTCCATCTTCTTGCCGACGCTCGTCGCGGTTGCGCCCATGTCTCGAAGCAGCTTGCGGCCGATGAGATCGAGCGCCTGAATGCCGGTCGTGCCTTCGTAAATCGTAATGATTCGAACGTCGCGGTACTGTTGAGCGATGCCGGTCTCTTCGATGGAGCCCATGCCGCCGAAGAGCTGCAACGCAGTCGCACAGAGCTCGACCGCGCTCTCGGTGCACCACCCTTTGACGACGGGAATCATCAGCTCGACGAACGCTTTGTGCTCCTTACGGACTCTCTCGTCG
>DASXGO010000395.1:0-2299 GCA_036489055.1 Candidatus Cybelea sp.
TGTTTGGGGGCGCCGGCATCGCACGCGAGTATATGCGCTCCCGCCGCAAGGCCTTTGAATGAATAGCACCGTCCACACCGTCCTTCATTTACTCTGGACCTTCGGGCAGCTCTCGGTGCTCGGATTCGGCGGCGGAAAGGGCATTATTCCGCAGATGCACGCCGACGCGGTGGACCACTACAAATGGGTGACGTCGCAACAGTTTACGCAATTCTATACCATCGGCAAGCTCGTTCCGGGGCCGACGACGATCTTTGCGGCGCTCATCGGCTATGCAGCGACGCCGGCACGGCCGTATATCGGTGCCGCTGCCGCGACGATCGGGATGTTTCTGCCGTCGAGCATGATCATGGTCGGCTTCGACTCGCTTTGGGATCGCTTTCAAGCCTCGCCGTGGCGCACCATCGTCGCGCACGGCCTCGCGCCCGCGATCGTCGGACTGGTTTGGTCCAGCGTCGTGACGATCGGGCGCGGCGCGCCGGCGAGTACCGTCGCCTACGGCATTACCGCGCTCGTCGTGCTCTTGTCGTTCCGCACTAAAATCGGCACGCCGCTGCTGATCCTCCTCTCGGGAGCCGTAGGGGTCGCAGCGCTTCGGTAAGCGAACGACCGCGAATGCCCATCGAGCTCCATGAGGTGCGGTCGAGGTCGTTCCATGGCACGAAGCGGCGGATCTACCATCTGCTCGAGGAGATGGGGACGTCCGGCGATCAAATTTGGCCGTTCGCATCGCAGCCCTTCATGCGTTCTCCGGGGCCGCTCGCGCCCGGTCGAACCGAAGAGTGGCACCTCGGCATGCACGGCGTTTTAGAAGAAGCCGCGCCGGAAGAGCGCATCGTCTGGCGCTTCCGCAACGAGGGTCTAGATGGGACGCACGGCTTCCATCTCTCGACGGAGGGCAAGGAGACGCTGCTCGAATACCGCGTCGACGCGATGCTCTCCGACACCGACGGCCGGCTGCTCTGGCGCCGTTTCGAAGATCAGTTCGAGCGCTCGACCGAAGCGCTCTTCGATAAACTCGCCCGCGTGCTCAAGCGCTAGGGTGTCACCTGACCCTGTAGATTTCATCGATCTCAGCGCGCTGCTCTCGGACGAAGAGCGGATGGTACGCGATACCGTGCGCGCCTACGTGCGCGATCGCGTGCTGCCTGAAGTGGCGGAGTGGTTCGAGCGTGGAACGCTTCCGCGCGAGCTGGGGCCGGAACTGGGCCGGCTGGGTTTGCTGGGAATGCATCTCCACGGATACGGCTGTTCGGGCGCGAGCGCCGTTGCCTACGGCATCGCCTGTCAAGAACTCGAGGCCGGCGACTCGGGTGTGCGCAGCTTTGCATCGGTGCAAGGCTCGCTCGCGATGTACGCCATCTATCGCTGGGGCGACGAAGAACAGAAACGCACGTGGCTTCCGGCGATGGCACGCGGCGAACTCATCGGCTGCTTCGGTTTGACGGAGCCCGACTTCGGCAGCAATCCGGCCGGAATGCGAACGACCGCGCGCCGCGCCGGATCCGATTGGATTCTCGACGGCACGAAGATGTGGATCACCAATGGCTCGATCGCCGACCTCGCGATCGTATGGGCGCAGACCGGCGAAGGCATTCGCGGCTTCATCGTGCCGCGCGATGCGAAGGGTTTCAGCGCGTCGGACATCCATCGCAAGCTATCTCTGCGGGCTTCGATTACGAGCGAGCTCGTGCTCGCCGATTGCCGCCTTTCGGCCGAAGCGCAACTCCCGCTCGCGCAGGGCTTGGGCGCGCCGCTGGCATGCCTAAACGAGGCGCGCTACGGCATCGTTTGGGGCTCGATGGGCGCCGCGCGCAGCTGCTACGAGACGGCGCTCGAGTACGCAAAGACCCGCGTTCAGTTCGATAAGCCGATCGCCGCGTATCAGCTGACTCAGGAGAAGCTGGTCAACATGCTGCTCGAGCTCGATAAGGGCATGTTGCTCGCGCTGCACGTTGGTCGCGCCAAGGACGCAGGCCGTATCCAACCGGCGCAAGTGAGTTTCGCCAAACTCAATAACGTCCGCGAAGCGCTCGCGATTGCGCGGGAATCACGGACGATCCTCGGTGCCAACGGCGTCACGCTCGAGTACCCGGTCATCCGGCACATGAACAATCTCGAATCCGTGCTCACCTACGAGGGCACGAGCGAAATGCACACGCTTATCGTCGGCAAAGAAATTACGGGCCGCGCGGCCTTCGAGTAGGCTACACGTAATCGGCGAGCGTCAGCGTAACGTCGCGAACGGCATTTTGGGGATTCCGCACGCCAACGTGGACGACGGTTCCGGCGGGGCTTG
>DASXGO010000400.1:0-4962 GCA_036489055.1 Candidatus Cybelea sp.
ATCAGACTCCTGATGCGAACGCGCTCACGACTGCTAAGGCCGTCCGCACGCGAATGGACGAGCTCGCAAAAGCCTTCCCGCCGAGCCTGACCTACTCGGTCGCATACGACAGCACGCTTTTCGTGAAAGACTCGATCAAGGACGTCGTCAAGACGCTCTTTGAAGCGATTCTCCTCGTCATCATCGTCGTCTTCATTTTCTTGGGCAGCTTCCGATCGTCGTTCATTCCGATGCTCGCGGTGCCGGTTTCGCTCGTCGGAACCTTTATCGCATTCTTGCCGCTTGGATTTAGCATCAACACGCTGACGCTCTTTGGCCTGGTGCTCGCAATCGGTATCGTGGTGGATGACGCGATCGTGGTCGTGGAGGGCGCGGAGCACCATATCGAGGGGGGAATGGAGCCGCTCGCGGCCACCGAGAGGGCGATGAAGGAGCTCACCGCTCCGATTCTCGGCATCTCCTTGGTGCTGACCTCGGTGTTCTTGCCGTCTGCGTTTATCAGCGGCATCGTCGGACAGCTTTACCGGCAGTTTGCGCTGACGATCACGATTTCGGTGAACCTGTCCGCAATCGTGGCATTAACGCTTACGCCGGCGCTTTGTGGGCTCATCCTGCGGAAGCGGACGCGCTTGTGGGGCCCCTTCGGCTGGTTCATTGATAAGTTCAACGGCCTGTTTGGGGCCGTTACGACCGGTTACATGGGGCTTCTGCGCTGGTTGATGCGGCGGGTCATCTTGGTCGTGGCTCTGTTGGCGGGTTTTTACGTACTCGTTGGGGGGCTCGGCATGAAGCTGCCCGGCGGATTCGTGCCCGACGAGGATCAAGGCGTCGTCTACGCGCTCGTCCAGCTTCCATACGGCTCGTCGTTGGACCGCAATGCTGCGCTCATCGGCAAGATGGAGAACGACCTCAAGTCGGTCCACGGCGTCGCCGACGTGATTTCGCTCGCCGGCTACAATTTGCTGACGTACGTTCAGACGCCCGATACCTCGAGCTTCATCGTCGTCCTCAAGGATTGGGCCGAGCGCAATAAAGAGCACATCTCGCTGCACGACATCGTCGCAGACGTCGACAAGAAGATGGACGCCTACCCGCAAGCGGCCTCCTTCCCGTTCGTGCCGCCGACGATTCCGGGACTCGGCAACGCCTCCGGTTTTGCCTTTGAGCTCCAAGATACAGGGGGACACACGGTCAACGAGCTGGCCGCCGTCGCCGATAAGATCGTCGCCGAGGCGCGCAAACGGCCCGAGCTGACCGCCATCAACAATACGATGCGGACGTCTATTCCGCTGCTGCAGCTCGACGTCGATCGCGACCGCGCGGCGACGCGCGGCGTGGCCGTAAGCGACGTCTTCAAGCAGCTGCAGGCGATGCTGGGCGGATTGGTCGTCGACGAGTTTACTTATTTCAATCGCACGTGGGACGTGATGATTCAGGCGGAGCCGGAGTTCCGCGCGAACCAGAACAGCATCGCGTCCATCTACGTTCGAAACAACACGGGGCAAATGGTCCCGTTGCGCTCGGTTACGACGGTTCGCCGCGATCTCGGTACCGACTTCATCCAGCGGTTCAACACTAACCGTGAAATACAAATCTTTGGCTCGAATGCGCCGGGATATAGCACCGGTCAGGCGATTGCGGCGATGTCCGAAGTTGCGGCAAAGACGATTCCGCCAGGCTTTACGTACGGCTGGTCCGGAACGGCGTATCAAGAAGTAACGGTCGGCAACACGCAAAATATTATCTTTGCGTTCTCCGTGTTGCTGGTGTTCCTGTCGCTTGCGGCGCAATACGAAAGCTGGATCATGCCGCTCGCGGTTCTACTCGCCGTGCCGACCGGAATCTTTGGCGCGTTCCTTTCCGTTTTGATGTGGCGCCTCGACAATAACGTCTACGTTCAGATCGGTATTATTCTGGTTATCGGTCTCGCAGCGAAGAATGCCGTGCTCATCGTGGAGTTCGCGCGTGAGCGGCGGGCACACGGAGCTTCCATAAGCGAGGCCGCTACGGATGCGGCGCGACTGCGTTTCCGCCCAATTCTCATGACGTCGTTCGCCTTCATCATCGGCGTCATACCGCTGATGTTGGCACACGGAGCCGGCGCCGCGTCTCGGCAGGCACTCGGCTCGACGGTTTTCGCCGGCATGCTTGCGGCGACGTGCCTGGGTATCTTCTTCACGCCTTCGCTGTACGAGCTCGCTCAGCGCTTCATCGAGCGCAAGAAACCGCGCGGCAAGCATGAAGGTTCGCCGGAGCTCGGCGTCGCGCAGCCGGGTGAGGAGCCCGCGTGAAGCTTATCCTGGCCTTGGTCGCGCTCGTGCAGCTCATTGCGTCGTGCGTTCCGAACACGCCGTCGGCACCGCCGGATGCGCAACTGCCGTCGGTCTACCGCGGCGACGCGTCCACTGCGGCTTCGCTGGGGAACGTGCCGTGGCGCCAACTGTATGACGATCCCATACTGCAAGATTTAATTCAGAAAGCGCTCGCGCGCAACTTCGACGTCGAAATCGCCTACGCGAACATCCTGCAAGCCGAAGCCAATCTCGGAATCACCGCCGCGAATCAATCGGTCTTCGTCAACGGCGTCGTTCAAGCGCCCTACCAGGCGACAACCGGCAACAAAGCGCCGGGCACGCCGAGCTCGGAATTTCTTCCCCTCGCAGGCATCACGGCAAACTATCAAGTCGATCTCTTCGGCAAGCTCGCTTCGGCAACCGGGTCCGCGCGTAATCAGCTACTCTCGACGCAAGCGGCGTTCGAAACCGTACTTGCGACTGTCGTCGCCGACGTTGCAACGGCGTACTTCCAGTTACGCGAGCTGGATCAGGTTCTTGCCTTCACGCAGAGTGCGGTTGCCGTCCGCGAGCAAAACGTTCGTCTGATGACGCTGCGGGTACAGGGTGGCGAGTCTTCGATGCAAGATCAGCGCCAGGCCGAACAATCGCTGTACGAAGTCTCGCAGAACATCCCAGCCCTCAGGCAAAGCATCGCTCTGACCGAGAACGCGCTGGCGGTGCTCACCGGCGACTTTCCGCACGATATCCAGCGGGGCTTAGCGCTCGAGCAACAAGTCAAGATGCCGGCCCTCCCGCAGACCGGCTTCGCAAGCGAGCTACTCCAGCGCCGGCCCGACATTCGACAAGCTGAATATGCGATCGCCGCGGCCGCCGGAAACGTCGATGTCGCCCGCAAGCTTCTCTACCCCTCGATAACGCTAGGAGCGTCGGCGGCGGTCGGCGGTCAGATCATCAATGGAGAAGCGCCGAAGGTGCCCATTCCCATCTTGACCCCGATCAGCGGCGTCTTTTACGGCCCGCTCGGGCTCTTTTCGATCGTCGCGCAACTCTTGCAGCCGATCTTCAACGGCGGCCAAATTCGCTCGCAAATCCATTTGGCGGAAGCGCAAAAGCAGCAAATCGCGGTATCGTACCTTCAAACCGTTCATCGGGCGTTTGAAGAAGTCTCGGACGACGCAACTTCGTATAACGAATCTCGGCTTCGCACGGTCCAGCTCGAGTTATACGAGCGCGCGTCGTTTGACTCCGTGCGGTTGGCAAGGGAACGCTACGAGAATGGTTACACCTCGTATCTTGAAGTGCTCGACGCGCAGACGCGCGAGTACCAGGCTCAGACGGACGTAGCTCAAGGCCATCTCAACGAGCGGCTCGCGCTAGTCCAACTCTATCTCGCCCTCGGGGGCGGCTGGCAAACCCAATAATCGTGATAACAAACGAAGAAAGGTTCATATGTGGTTCGTAGCAACGCTCAAACAGTACCCCGAGATCGCACTTTTTCTATCGCTCGGCGTCGGCTATTGGGTCGGAGGCAAGAGCTTTAAAGGGTTCAGCCTAGGCTCCGTTACCGCAACGCTGCTCGCCGCAATCGCGATCGGTCAGTTGGGCATCAAGGTTTCCGGTGACGTCAAGGCGACCTTCTTCTTGATCTTCCTCTTTGCGATCGGGTACGGGGTGGGGCCGCAGTTCATTCGCGGCATCACCAAGGACGGGTTGCCGCAAGCGATTTACGCAGTCATCGTCTGCATCTTCTGCCTCGGCGCTTGCGTCGGCGTCGCTAAATTTGCAGGCTACGACGCGGGTGCGGCGGCGGGATTATTTGCGGGTTCTCAAACGATCTCGGCATCGATGGGCTTGGCGACGGACGCAATCAACCGGCTCGGCCTCTCACCGGATCAGGCGAAGGCATTGCTCGATATTATGCCGACGGCCTACGCGGTGACGTATATCTTCGGAACGGTCGGTTCGGCGATCGTCATCGCGATACTCGGCCCGATATTGCTACGCATCAACCTCAAAAAAGCGTGCAAAGAGTACGAAGAGGCGCACGGCGGAAAGCGGACGCTCGGAGGCCTCGGCGACGCATGGAAAGCGTACGACGTGCGCGCGTTTCAAATCGCTCCCGACGCACAAGTCGTCGGGAAAACGGTGGCTGAAACCGAGGCGATGCTCACCGCGGCCACGGCTGCTTTGGGCAACCGGATGTACGTCTTGAACGTGCGTCGCGGAGGGACCATCAGCGAAGCGACCAGCGACATGGTCTTGCAGCCGGGCGACGTCGCGTCGGTGGTCGGCGAACGCGATCAGGTCATCGCGCTGCTCGGCCACGCGAGCAAGGAGGTGGACGACCCCGAGCTGCTCTCAGCGCCGATCGAAGGCGTCGACGTGTATGTTTCCAACAAAGCGGTTGAAGATAAGACGCTCCAGGAGCTGGGAAGCCTGCCGGGGGCCCGCGGTGTTTACGTGCGGAGCATCAAGCGCGGCTTGGGCGAGACGCCGATCCCCGTGCTCGGCGATACGAAGCTGCAACGTGGCGACGTCATCAGACTCGTCGGCCGCACCGAGGACACGAGCGTCGCTGCAAAAGCCCTGGGCGTGGTGGATCGCGCGACCGACGTCGCCGACGTCGCGTTCATCGGCATCGCGATCACGATCGGCGCGCTGATCG
>DASXGO010000439.1:0-3532 GCA_036489055.1 Candidatus Cybelea sp.
CGGTCGATGCAAAAGAGAACGCCGCCGAGATAGAACAAGCCGTTTTCCGGCAATATGCGGCGCCGCTCGATTGCCGTCAAGATCGCGAACGTCATCACCGATGCAAGAGAAAGATAGAGCTGCGCCGGATGTCGCCACGCACCGTGATCGTGTACGGCGACCGCGAAGGTCATCATCTTGCCGTAGCAGCAGCCGCCGACGAAGCACGCGATTCGCCCGATCGCCTCGCCGGCGGGAATTGCAAGCGCGAATAAATCTCCCGTTGGGCGCGTAATTCCGAGCCGGCGCTTCATCCATATGACGGCGAGCCAACCGCCGACGATCCCGCCCTCGATCGTCTTGCCTGGGAGACCGGTCGCGAGCAGTTGCAGGAGATTTGCGCCCGCCAGACCGCCGATGATCCCGGCCGCCATGACGCGTGCAATCCCGTCGGTCGCCATTCCGCGACGCCGGGCCATCTGCCAAAAGGCCAGTGCGGCCGCCGCATACGCGCAAACGTAGATCGGCGCGGCTATCAGCCAGCGCAGATGCTCGTCCAGCCGGTCCATCCCAGGTTTTTCTGCTAGGCGTGCGGCGTGCCTGCGCGAATGGACGGCCTCGTGATCGGCGAGCTGACGATTTCCTTAAGTGCGCTGCGCGGTAACGCGCAGATCCTTGCCGATCTCGTCGGTGCGGAACGCGCCGCGTTCGTAGTCAAGGGTAACGCCTACGGTCACGGTTTGGTGCCGGTTGCAAAGGCCGTCGAGCCGTACGCTACGCGGCTTTGCGTCTACGCGCTCGAGGAGGCGCTGGCACTGCGAAGCGCCGGCATTGCCGGGCCGATTCTCGTGCTCGGTCCGATTCCGGGCGAGGCGCTCCACGACGCGCTGAACGCTCGCCTCGAGATCGCGCTTTGGAACCGCGGCGAGTTCGTCGTGCGCTTGGAGGCTGCAGCGCGAGCCTGCGGCGCTGTCGCCTCGGTTCACGTCAAGGTCAACACCGATCTCAATCGGCTCGGTATCGAGCCGCACGAGCTCGGCGACTCCGTCCGGAGGCTCGGCGATTGCGCGGCTTTACAAATCGCCGGGATCTTTTCGCACTTGGCATCGGCAGAAGAGCTCGATTCACCGTACACGATGCGTCAGCTCGACGCGTTCGAGCGAGGGCTCGAAGAGGCGCGGCCGATGCTCGAGCGGCAGCATGTACGGCCGCTGCGGCATATCGCCGCATCGGCAGCGGCGATGCTCTGGCCGCACACGCGTCTGGACATGGTGCGCTTTGGAATCGCGCTCTACGGCTTATGGCCGTCGCAACAGACGCGCGAAGCGCTCGGAGCCGGGGCGCCCGAACTACGGCCGGCGCTCGCGTACCGCTCGAAGCTCGTCGCGACGCGCACCATCGCCGCCGGCGCCTCGGTCGGATATGGCGGAAGCTTTCGCGCACCGCGCGAGATGCGCATCGGGGTCGTACCTGCGGGGTACGCCGACGGCGTCCCGCGTGCGTTCTCGAATCGCGGCGCGTTTGCCGTCGACGGCACGATCTGTCCGATTGTCGGTCGCGTCGCAATGAACATGACGGAGATCGATTTGACCGGCGCACCAAACGCGCACCCCGGCTCCGTGGTGACCCTTATCGGCCGCGACGGCGACGTAACGATTGGTGCCGACGATTGGGCCGGTTGGGCGGAAACGATCAACTACGAGATCGTGACGCGTCTCCCGGCCGAGCTGCGCCGGAGCTACGTCGAAGAGGCGCCTTAGCTCCGCGCGCTCAGGACAGGCTCTTAATTGCCGCTTCGAGATCGATCGTGCCGTTATAAAGCGCGCTTCCGACGATGCACGAGTCAACCGTCACCGGAACCGATCGCCTCAGCTCGCGGAGATCGTCGATGTTACGCGCGCCGCCGCTGGCCGTGACGCGCACTTCGGCCGCGTTCGCAACCGCGTTGAGCGCGTCGATATCGTAGCCTTCGCCCATACCGTCGCGCCGGATCTCGGTAAAGATGATGCGCGAGACGCCCCACTGTACGACGCGGCGGACGAGCGCGTCGCGATCGACGGGGGCGCGTTCTTGCCAACCGTGAATCGCAACTTGCGTGCCGCGCGCGTCGATGCCGGCAATGACTTTGCCGGGAAAGCGGTTGATGATGTGGCGCGAAAGCCGTTCGTCCTCGACCAGCAACGTGCCGAGAATGATCTCGGATGCCCCCGACGCAAACGCGTCTTCGGCATGTTTGACGGCTCGCAGACCTCCGCCCATCTGCACGGGAACGTTCACCGCATCGCAGATGCGCGCGACGGCGCCGAGGTTCTCACCCGAACCAAAGGCGCCGTCGAGATCGATCACGTGCAGCCGGCGTGCCCCGGCAGCGACGAAGTCTTTTGCACGCTCGACGGGATCGCCGTCGTACTCGACTTCGGTCGTCGGATCGCCCTGTTTCATGCGCACGCACTTGCCGCCGCGCAGGTCGATCGCGGGCACGACCAGCATCGCGCCGCCCGCTATCCTCGCTGACCGTTTGTCGGACGCTGTTCGATCGGAACGTAGGGGCCCGCAACCGGCCCTTCGTACGTCGCCTGCGGACGAATCAGGCGATTGTCCGCCAGCTGCTCGAGAATGTGAGCCGTCCAACCGGCGATCCGCCCGCATGCGAAGAGAGAGGTGAACTCGTCGCCGGGAATTCCGAGATCCGCCAGGACGGGCGCGGTGTAGAAGTCGACGTTCGCATAGATCGTGTTGCCGGGTTTCTTTTCTTGCAGCACTTTGCGGCTCGCATCTTCGACGGCGTGCGCGGTTTCGTACCAACGGTCGCCGCCGCCGACGTAGTCGGCAAGCTCTTTGGCCATCGTTTCGAGATGGCGCGCGCGCGGATCGCGCACCTTGTACTCGCGATGCCCCATGCCCATGATCCGTTTGCCGCGGTCGAGAATTGCGCGAACGTACGGCTCGGCGTTCTCCGGCGTCTTCACTTCGGTAAGCGTTCGGAAGGCGGCCGTCGCGGCACCGCCGTGAAGATCGCCCTGCAACGTGGCAAGCGCCGCCGTCACCGATGCGTAGATGTCGGCGCGCGTCGACGCGGCGACCCGCGCGGCGAACGTCGATGCGTTGTACGAATGATCGGCAAGCAGCACGAAGTACGTATCGAGCGCGTCCTCTTCGATCGCGTGCGGTACTTTGCCGGTGCGCATATAGAGAAAGTTTCCGGCTTGCGAAAGATCCGAGCGCGGGGAGATCGGCTCGAGCTCGCGGCGGATGCGGTCCCAGGCTGCGACGATTGTCGGGAGTTTCGCGATGAGCTCGATCGCGGTGTGCACGTCGGAAACGTGCTCGCCTTGTGCGTTGACCGGAGAAAAGAGTCCCAAGCCGCTGACGATAGTGCGCAGCACTTCCATCGGCCACGCCGTCTTCGGAACGTTCTGCATTGCATTCAAAAGCGGCTCCGGAAGCGCGCGGCACGCGGCGAGCTCGCGCTTGAGCGTCTCGAGCTGATGCCGGTTCGGCAGCGCTCCATAGAGCAAGAGATGGACGATCTCTTCGAACGTCGCGTTCGGCG
>DASXGO010000482.1:0-19535 GCA_036489055.1 Candidatus Cybelea sp.
CGGGCCTTGCATTCAAGCGGCCCAAGAACGGAAAAATTCGCACGATCACGATCGGTGCCGAGCTCGCGGCAATCCTGTCCAGGCACAAAGCCAAACAAGCGGAGGAACGACTCTTCTTCGGTGAGGCATACAAGAAGAACGATCTCGTCTTTGCGCGGCCTGACGGTGGACCCATCACGCCCTGGAACTTCGGTGCCGCGTTCAAAGACTTGGTCGCACGTGCGGGCGTCACGGCGATCACGCTGCATGACCTGCGCGATACGCATGCATCGCTCCTCGCAAAGGCCGGCGTTCCGATCGAGGTCATCAGCAACCGTCTTGGCCACAGTTGCATCAACATCACCGTCGACCGCTACCTTAGCGTCTATCAGGATCGTGACGCCGCGGCGGCGGCGGCCTTCGAGCGGCTAGTAGCATAGGAAAAGCCGATGTGACAGAAATGTGACAAATCGGCTTATCGTGCTCCGGTTTTGCGCCGGAAACCCTTGTAGCATAAGAACTTTTGAATTAGCCCCAGCGGGATTCGAACCCGCGTTACCGCCGTGAGAGGGCGGCATCCTAGGCCTCTAGATGATGGGGCCGTGGCTCCGGGGCAGAGATTTGAACTCCGATAACGACATTCAGAGTGTCGCGTCCTACCGTTGAACGACCCCGGAATCGCCGCGAGCATTATACTACGCTGCTAGGCATAGACCTTGCCGCGGCTGGCCGCCTTAGGTTGCGGCCCCCATACGTGGGCGTCTGGCTGTGACAGTTTGGGCAAAGCATCCGCAGGTTTTCAAGACGGTTATCGTGCTTGATGCCGTTGATGTGGTCCAAATGCAAGTTGAGCGGCTCTCCTTGCCAACTTGCTAAACCACACGACTGACAGGTCGTACCTAATAACCCGGCTCTTACGAGTCTGGCCTTGATATGCTTGCGATTTCTCCTCGGGTTGGAGAGAAGTTCTGCGATAGACATCCCGATTTGTCGCGGTTTGATTTCCCCACGCCGGACGGCATTAGTCCATGAAGCTGCGCAGAAGTTGAACTGCGCTCTGCATTGTCGATAACTGTGACCATCGTCATAATACGTCTGGATCTCCGCCCAGTTATACTTTCGTCGACGATCTGGAAATAATGAAGGCGTCACCTTAAGTTTTCGGCGGTGTATCGCCTTTATCCACGCGGTATGCTTGAATCCGAATCGCTTTGAGCATTCAACAAAGCCGTGCCCCTCATCGTGGTATGCTTGTACGGCGCTCGAATCATAGAGTTTTCTTGCCATGCATCGATGCTAAACAACGTGCGTGCCAACTGTATGGCATTACCGAATTGTTTCCGCGCGCATGTCATCCTTCGACAAGCTCAGGATGACACGTTGCGGCGCTCAGCACGACACGTTGCGGCGCTCAGCATGACATGCGCGCGCATGTCATCCTTCGACAAGCTCAGGATGACACGGCCGCGCTCAGGATGACACGCTGCGGCGCTGAGCACGACGCGTTGCGACGCTAAGCATGACGCGTGGAAACCCTGCGCATAACAAGGCCCCAACGGCCGCCGTACAAAACATTACAAGCAATGCAAGCAATCGTTCTTGTGGGGGGCGAGGGGACGCGGCTGCGTCCGCTGACGTACGGGACGCCGAAGCCGATGGTGCCGATCGTAAACGTGCCCTTCCTCGCTCGAACGATCGAACGTCTTTATGCCGCCGAAATTCGCGACGTGATCCTAGCGGCCGGTTATATGCCGCAGGCGATCGTCGATTATTTCGGCGACGGATCGCAGCTCGACATGAAGATCACGTATGTGATCGAGGAAACGCCGCTCGGCACCGCCGGCGCGATCAAAAACGTCGCACCGCACATCAACGGCGCTTTTTTCGTGCTTAACGGCGACATCCTCACCAGCCTCGATCTGCGTGCGATGCGACAGTACCATCACGAAAAAGGCGGCCTGGGCACGCTGCATTTGATCCGCGTCGACGACCCATCGCCCTTCGGCTGCGTCGTGCACGACAAAACCGGCCGGGTCAGCCGATTCGTAGAGAAACCGCCCAAAGGCCAAGAGCCGACCAACGAGATCAACGCCGGCACGTATTTGCTCGAACGCGAAATCCTCGATTACATCCCGCCGAATCGCAACGTCTCGATCGAGCGCGAAACGTTCCCGGAAGTCATCGCCGAAAACAAAGCGCTCTACGCGTATACGACCGGCGATTACTGGCTCGATCTCGGCCGTCCCGAACAGTATCTCGCCGCCCATCGCGACGTGCTCAACGGCACCATGCCGCTTGCCGTCGAGCCCGGCCTCAGCGGCGACGGATCCGAAGTGCTGCGCGGACATCCCGGCGTGATCCCGCCGGTCCGCGCCGCCGCGGACGTCGTCATCGATGCCAGCGCAAAGGTCGGCCCTAACGTCGTGCTCGGGCGGGGCTGCAGCATCGGCACCAACGCGATCGTGCGCGAGTCGGTGCTCTGGGAGCGAGTCAGTGTCGGCGCCGGCGCCCTTATCGAGGAAGCGATCATCGCCAGCGGGGTCACCGTCGGCCCGCGAGCCCAAGTTTCGCGAGGCAGCGTCATCGGGCACGACGTCAGCATCGAGCCCGGAGCGGTGCTGGAACCGGGCGCCCGCCTGGGTTCGCCACCGTAGGCAGGCACAGGATATAGCAGGCTAGCGAGGGAACGTTCGGTTTACCCCGCATCTGCCGCAGGGTAGACTGTGGTCCTAGAGTGGAGGAGACCATCGCCTACATGCTGCCGCCGCGTGCGTTATTTTTGGGTTCGTATCCCCCGCGCGAATGTGGAATTGCAACGTTCACCAAGGACATGGTGGACGCGTACGATCGCGCCTTCGGTTTTTCGAGCCCCGTCATTGCCGTCGACGAGCCCGGCGCCGACGTTCGCCGTTATCCGGCCGAAGTCGTCGGTCGTATCTCCGAGCAGAATCGCGAGAGGTACGCCGCCGCGGCGCGATTCGTCAATAACTTTCCCGTCGATCTCGTCAACATCCAGCACGAATACGGACTCTTTGGGGGGGAACGCGGCGAGTGGCTCGTCGACTTTCTGCGCGCGCTCGAAAAACCGGTCGTTCTAACGCTGCACACGGTTCTGCCGGATCCCGACGAAACGTATCTTCGCGTGACGCGCGAACTCTGCGCGCACGCTACCAGAGTGGTGTCGCTTTCGGAGACCGGACGCAGTTTGCTCGAAACGACCTACGGCATCACGCCGACCTTGCTCGAAACCATCCACCACGGCGTTCCGGACGTTCCGTTTCAGGATACATCCCCGGCGAAGGCTTCGTTCGGGATCGGTCAGCGGACCGTGATTTCGACGTTTGGATTAATCAGTCGCGGTAAAGGGCTGGAGTATGCAATCGAGGCGATGCGCGACGTCGTCAAAAGGCATCCGGAATCGCTTTATCTGATTTTGGGTGAAACCCATCCGGTCGTGCGTCGGCAAGAAGGTGAATCGTATCGTGAATCGCTGAACGATCTCATTCAAAAGTATGGACTGCACTACAACGTGCAGCTCGTCGATAAGTATCTCGATTTCGACGAGGTCGTGAGCTATCTCGCCGCAACGGACATTTATCTCACCCCGTACCTAAACCCGGCGCAGATCGCAAGCGGCACGCTGGCGTACGCCGTTGGCTGCGGGAAAGCGATCGTTTCGACGCCGTATCTCTATGCGCAAGAGCTGTTGGCACACAACCGCGGGTTCTTATGCGATTTCCGCGATGCCGCATCCATCACCGAGCGGCTCAACATGTTGCTCGACGATCCGTCCCTGCGCCGCGCGACCGAGCGGAGGGCCTATCGCTTCGGGCGTCAGATGACTTGGCCGCACGTCGCGAGCGCCTACGGCGAACTCTTTACGGAGCTCTGCCCGCGCACGCTTGAACTGGTGCCTTCTGCCTAAAGCACGCACGATATCCTCGACTCCGCCGCTCGACCATCTCGCCGTTCTTACCGACGAGGTGGGCATCATTCAGCACGCCCTCGAGAGCGTACCGAACCGGAAGTTCGGATATTGCACCGACGACGTGTCCCGGGCGTTTATGGTCGTCCTCGCCTATTTGCGGCTTGCGCCAACCGATAAAACTGCGCTTCGGTTCGCCTCAACATACCTCGCGTTTCTGCAGCACGCGCAGCTCGACGACGGCCGGTTTCACAACTTCATGGATTACGATCGCCGCTGGATCGACGAGATCGGCACGCACGATAGCTGCGGGCGTGCGATTTGGTCGCTCGGGTACGGCGTCGCGAACGCGCCGACGCAGACGTGGCGTCACGTGTGCGCGGCGCTTCTGGATCGGACGCTGCCGACTCTGGAGTCGCTGGAGTACGTTCGCTCGCGCGCCTACGCCGCGCTGGGCTTCGCGCACGCGCAGAGCGCGCTCAAAGAGGCGAAATACGAGAAAGCGCTTCGATACCTCGGCGGCGAAATCGGAGCGAGCTATCGCGCGAATGCCGCCGCCGATTGGCGCTGGTTCGAACCGATCATGACGTACGACAACGCGCGACTGCCGGAGGCTATGTTGCGGGTGGGGCAGGCGCTTTCGGACTCCGCCTTCGGCGAGATCGGGCTGGCGGCACTCGAGTTCTACGAAAGCGTCACGATCGAAAACGGCGTCCACGTGCCGATCGGTAACGCCGGCTGGTACCCGCGCGACGGGCCGCGCGCTCGATACGTTCAGCAGCCGTTAGAGGCGTGCGCTCTGGTCGACGCGGAGCTGGCCGCCTTTGATTTCACCGGCGAGTCGCGCCACGTCGGCACCGCCGAACTTGCGTTGGAATGGTTTTACGGCAAGAATTCGCGTGGAATTCCGATGGCGAACGGCGGCGGATGCTTCGACGGCTTAGGTGAAGAGGCGGTGAATCCAAATATGGGCGCCGAATCGACGCTCGCGCTGCTCTCCGCAGCCTACACCATGGCCGCACGCCGGGCACGGGTGCTACGCGCCGTTCGCTAAACATACATACGTCAAACGTCGCACCCTTCGACAAAGCTTGTCCACAGCGAAGTCGCAGGCCTCAGCTTGACAACGGTTTAGAACAGGCGCAGACGGTGCCTTCGGCGAATCGCTTGTAATGCTCCTGGAAACGCAAATTCTCAACGACGCGCAATTGGCCGCCGTTCGGCAGACCGATGGCCCAGTGTTGATCTTTGCGGGTGCGGGGAGCGGTAAGACGCGCGTTTTGACGCATCGAATCGCCCAACTGCTCGGCGAGTCGCGCGTCGCTCCCGAACGAATTCTCGCCGTTACGTTCACGAATAAGGCTGCCGCCGAAATGAAATCGCGCTTGCAGGCGATGGTGGGCCCTGTAGCGCGCGACATCTGGGTCGGAACGTTTCATGCAATGTGCGTGCGGATCTTGAGGCGTGACGGGTCGCGCATCGGCATCGGCAGCAGTTTTGCGGTGATCGACGATTCCGATCAGCGGCAGCTCGTAAAAGAGATTCTCGACGACCTCGATTACGACGAGCGTCAGCTCTCGACTGGGGCGTGCCTGGCAGAGATCGACAAGGCAAAAAACGCGCTGATGTGGCCGGAACAGTACGCGCAAACGCAAACCTCGTTCGCGGGCGAGCGGATTGCGAACGTTTACGCCGAGTACCAGCGCCGGCTCGCCGAGTCGAACTCACTCGATTTCGACGACCTCATCGTTCGGACGATCGATCTGCTCGAGCGCGATAAGGGCACACGCGAAAAGTATCAGCAGCGTTTCGAGTACGTTTTGGTCGACGAGTATCAAGACGTCAATGCCGCACAGTACCGGTTGGTTGCGCTTTTGGCCGGCTACCACGGCAACGTGACCGTCGTCGGTGACGACGATCAGTCGATCTACTCATGGCGCGGCAGCGATTACCGCATGATCCTGCGCTTCGAAGAAGACTTTCCGGGCGCCAAGACTTTCAAGCTCGAAGAGAACTATCGCAGCACGACCCGCATTCTCGACGCCGCCAATGAGCTCGTAGCGAACAATCGCTCGCGCGCGCCCAAACGGCTCTTCACCTCGCGAGGCGAGGGCGAAAGTATCAGCGTTTATCCCGCCGCTACGGAACGGGACGAGGCGCGTTACGTCGTCGAGAAGGTCAAGAGCATGGTCCGCGACGGCGCGGCGTACCGGGATTTCGTCGTGCTCTATCGCACGAACGCGCAATCGCGCGTCTTCGAAGAGGCGATGCTCTCCGAGGGCATTCCGTATCGCGTCGTGGGCGGCGTCGGATTTTATGCCCGCACCGAAATCAAAGACGTCGTCGCTTATCTGCGCTACATCGTCAACTCGTCGGACGCGCTGGCCTTCAAGCGCATCGTTAACGTTCCGCGCCGCGGAATCGGCCAACAGACGCTTGCCGCACTCGTGCAGGCAGCCAATGGCTCGCGCGTCTCGGTCGGCGAAGCCGTTTTCAATAGCGATCTGCTGCGCTCGGCCGTTCCAAAGAAGCTCAAAGAGCTCGAGCGCTTCGCGGAGCTGATCGCAGAGCTGCGCGCCTTTTCGGAGAAGGCCGGCGTTGCCGACTTGCTCGTCGCGGTGATGGAGCGGTCCGGCTACGTGCGCGAACTGCAGAGCGAGGACACGCACGACGCGCGTGCACGCCTCGAGAATTTATCGGAGCTCGTCGGCGTCGCCCGCGAATACGAGGCTTCCGACGACGATCCGTCGCTCGCCGGATTTTTGGCGAACATCGCGTTAGTCAGCGATCTTGACGCACTCGAAGAGGATGCGTCGTACGTGACGCTCATGACGCTGCACAGCGCGAAGGGCCTCGAATTCCCCAACGTCTTCTTGACCGGCTTGGAGGAAGGCGTCTTTCCGCACAGCCGCACGCTGACCGAGCCGGACGAGCTCGAAGAAGAACGCCGGCTTGCGTACGTCGGTATCACGCGTGCGATCGATCGGCTCTTTTTCAGCTATGCTTCCCGACGGGCGCTCTTCGGCAACACGTACGCGTACCCGAAGTCCCGCTTTTTGGAAGAAATCTCGGGGCTCGAAGTGCTCGAAAGCGACAGCGTGCCGCTTCCCCGGCCGGCCGGCGGACGCTGGCGCGAGGTCGCGATTCACGAATCGGCGGGCGCCGGGGTGCATCTCGGCCTGGTCGTCGGGGATCGCGTTCGCCATCCGAAATGGGGCGAGGGATGCATCGAAAACATCGTCGGCGCCGGCGGCGACGGTTTGGTGACGATCGACTTTCCGAACGTCGGACAGAAGATGCTCATGCTGAAGTACGCGCCGCTCGAAAAAATCTGACGCCGCCCCAGGGGTGGTATCCTGACCGAAGCGAGCGAAGCGAGCGAAGTGAGCGTCGAAGGACATCCATTACGTGTTGCAGTCGCCGGCGCGCATGGGCGCATGGGTACGGTTGCGCGCGAAGCGCTGGAGCGCCGCGGCGAATACTGCGGTGGACTCTCGCATACGGCCGATCCAAAGAATCGCGTCTTCGCAAGTCTCGAAGAGCTCTGGCAATGCGATCCCAACGTTCTACTCGACCTCACGACGCAGCCCGGCAGCTATGAGATTTCTCGCGCCGCAGTCGAGCGGGGCGTTCCTACCGTCGTCGGTGCGAGCGGTTGGAGCGACGAGCAGCGCGCGTCGCTCGCGTCGTCAGCAACGCAGCGAAACGTCGGGGTTCTCATCGTCCCGAACTTTTCCGTTGGCGCAGCGTTGATGATGCGCTTCGCACAGGAAGCGGCCCGGTTCTTCCCCGATGCCGAGATCGTCGAGGTGCACCATCCCGCCAAGAAAGACAAACCGTCCGGCACCGCGCGCGAAACCGCCCGCGGAATCGAAGCGGCCTCGGGCAAGACCGTCGCCATTCACAGCATTCGATTGACGGGTTCGCTCGCACATCAAGAAGTGATTTTCGGTGGGCCCGGCGAGCGGCTGACGATCCGTCACGATTCGCTCGGTCGCGAGTCGTTCGTTGTGGGGATGATGCAAGCGGTTCACGCGGTGGTTCATCTGCGCGGTCTTTGCGTCGGGCTCGAGTCGGTATGAGAGTAGCCGTCGTCGGCGCTACGGGCGCCGTCGGTGAAACGATCCTGCGCGTGTTGGAAGAACGCGACCTCCCGATCGAAGCGGTGCGGCCCTTCGCGTCGCACGCGCGCGCCGGCGGCGCGCGTTTTCGAGGCCGCGAGCTCGACGTTACTGCCGCGTCCGGCGATGCGTTGCGCGGCTTTGACGTCGTCTTCTTCGCCGGGGGCGAAGATGCGAGCGAAGAATTCGCGCCGGCGCTCGTCGCCGGCGGCTCGGTCGTGATCGATAACAGCGCGACCTTTCGCATGCGCGACGGCGTTCCGTTGATCGTGCCGAACGTTAACGCGCATGCACTGCGCGCCGAGCACCGGCTCTTCCCCGTCGCGAACTGCACCGCGATTGTCGTGTGCACGGCGCTGCGCCCGATACGCGACGCTGGCGGATTGCGTGCCGTTCGAGCGGCCACGTATCAAGCGGCGAGCGGTGCGGGTCGTGCCGGTCTCAACGAGTTGCTTGCGGGCGAACGAGCGATCGCCGGTGGCGCACGGGAACCCGAGCCTCGGGTTTTTGCGCGTCCACTCGCGCGCAACGTCGTGCCGCAGGTCGGGGTGCTCGACGATGCGGGCTGGACCGGCGAAGAGAAGAAGATTCGCGACGAGAGCCGCAAGATGCTCGACCTGCCCGTACTGCTCGTCAGCGCTACCGCCGTTCGCGTTCCCGTCCGCACCGCCCACAGCGCCGCGCTTTTTGTCGAAACGCAGCGGGAAACGAGCGTCGACGCGATTGCGTCGGCATTCGAGTCCGCGCCGGGGATCGTCTTTCATCGCGACGGCATCGTAACGCCGCGTGAGGTCGAGGGAACCGATGCGGTTCACGTCGCGCGTCTGCGCGAAGAAGATGCAACCCATTTTGCGTTGTGGTGCGTGGGCGATCAGTTGCGCAAGGGCGCCGCAACGAACGCGGTCGAGATCCTCGAGCTTCTGCTGAAAAAAGGATACATTGCAGCGTGAACGTGGCCGTACTGAAATTTGGCGGCACGTCGGTTGCGACGGGCGACGAACGCGCGGTCGCGTACCGCCGAATCCGCGATGCGCGCGAAGCCGGTTTTGCGGTCGTCGCGGTGGTCTCTGCGATTGGGCGCCGGCCGGATCCCTACGCAACCGATTCGCTGCTCGAGCTGATCGGTGGGCGAGTCGCCAACTCGAACTCGGATCTGCTGCTGGCATCCGGCGAGCTCATCTCGGCCGCCGTATTTGCCGATGGCCTCTGCGCCGAAGGAGTCGAGGCGGTCGCGCTTTCGGGAGCGCAAGCCGGGATCGTTACCAACTCCCGCTACGGCGACGCGACGGTCTTGCGTGTGGAACCGCGTGCAATTCTCGAGTTGCTCGAGCACGGCGTCGTGCCGGTCGTCGCGGGCTTTCAAGGTGCCGACGAGTCCGGAGCGATCACGACTCTGGGCCGCGGCGGTACCGACCTCTCCGCGATTGCGATCGGTCACGCGCTCGGCGCCAAGCGCGTGGATATCTACACCGACGTGAGCGGCGCGATGACGGCCGATCCGCGGCGCGTTCCAACTGCTCGCACGATCGAACGCGCCTCGCTCGCGGAGATGACGGAGCTGGCTAGTCACGGCGCAAAAGTGATGCATCACAAGGCTGCGGAGTATGCGAGCCGCACGCGAACGGCGTATTCGGTGAAGGGGTTGGGAACCGATCGCGGCACGCTGGTCGAAGAGCGGGTCGCGGAAGAACGCCCCGTGACCGGCGTTACTGCAACCGGCCGCGTGACGTGGGTTCGCATTATCCGAGGCGATATCGAATCGCCGACGCGGCGGATGGAGACGGAGCTCGAGATGTTCCGGCGCGTCGCGGACGCGGCAATCTCGATCGATCAGGTGACGATCAATCAAGCGGGCGTTGCGTTCGTCATCGAGGGCGACCGGGGCGGTGAAATTCGGGGCCTGCTCGCCGATTTGAATCTCGCCGTACGCGTTCGGGAAGGATGTTCGAAGATTTCGATCGTCGGAACGGGTATGCGCGATGCGCCCGGCGTCGTTCATCGCGTCGTCGAGGCGCTATCCCGCGCCGACGTCGAAATCATTCATTGTACCGATAGCAACGTGACGATCTCGATTCTGGTCCCGGCCGACCACGTAACCCGCGCAGAGAGCGCGGTCCACGAGCAATTCGGCCTGGACAAAGGAGAACCGGTCTTATGACGATGCGTCTTGGAGAGGTCTTGACGGCGATGGTCACGCCGTTTGACGAGCGCGGCGAGCTCGATCTCGCCGAGGCGCGGCGCCTCGCACGCTGGCTGGTCGATCGCGGTAACGACGGGCTCGTCGTCGCGGGCTCGACCGGTGAAGGGCAAACGCTCGACGCGCGCGAGCGCACCGATCTCTGGCGGGCGGTCAAAGAAGCCGTCGGAAACGACGCCGTCGTCGTGGCTAATGCCGGCACCAACTCGACGCGCGAATCGGTTGCCGAGGTCGAACGCGCCGCATCCGCGGGCGTCGATGCGATACTTGCGGTCGTCCCGTACTATAACAAACCGACGCAGAGCGGCATGCTCGCGCACTTCGGCGCGATCGCGCAGGCGGCGCAGCTGCCGGTCGTCGTTTATAATATTCCGGGCCGAACGGCGACCAATATGCTGCCGGAGACGCTGTTCGAACTCGGGCGGCGCCATACCAATATTGCGGGCGTCAAAGAATCGAGTGGCGATCTGAAGCAGATCGGCTTGATTCTGCGCGGCCGAGCCGACGGTTTCGTGGTGTGGGCGGGCGACGATCATCTCTTTCTGCCGTGTCTCGCGCTCGGCGCCGACGGCGTCGTCGGCGTTGCATCGCATCTCTGCTCGCCGGAATATCGCCGCATGCTCGATGCGTATCGCGCCGGCCGTGTCGACGAAGCGGCAGCGCTTCACGCGTCCCTCCTGCCGCTGATCGACGCGCTCTTTGCAACGACGAGCCCGATTCCGATTAAATGGGCGATGCGCCGGCTCGGATTCAACGTCGGTGAATGCCGGCTTCCGCTCGACGCGATGCCCGGCGGAATCGCGGATCGTCTGCGTCCGCTTGTGGCGCCGTACATTTCGGAGCTCGCTCCGTCGAGGTGACGCCGCTGCACGTTCTCGGATGCCGCCTCGACCCGCTCGATTCAGATGCCGCGGTCGAGCGAATCATGGCGTTTGCGCGCGACGGCGATGGCGCGCAAGTCGTGACGCTCGGGACCGAAATGGTCGTCTACGCGCAGCGCGACCCGCGCTTTCGCGAGCTCGTCAACGATGCGGCGCTTTCGCTCTGCGATACGGTTGGTTTGCTCGCGGTCGCGCGCCGGCGCGGCGCCCGGCTGCGTGAACGGGTTGCCGGCGTCGAGTTGATCGAACGCCTGGCCTCGGGCGCGGCCGCGCAAGGATTTCCGATCTACCTCCTCGGCGGCGCCGAAGGTGTCGCCGAGGATGCTGCGGCGGCGCTGCAAGCGCGCCATCCGGGGTTGCGTTTCGCCGGCGTGCGCAACGGCTATTTTCGCGACGAAGAATCGGCACCGGTTGCGGCCGCCATTGCGGCGAGCGGAGCGCGGATGCTCTTTGCCGGAATGGGCTTTCCGCGTCAAGAGTACTGGCTCTCGGCGCATCTGCGCGAGACTGGTTGCGGCGTCGGAATCGGTGTGGGGGGGTCGTTCGACGTGATTGCGGGCCGGATCGAACGCGCGCCCCAGCTCGTCCGTCGCCTCGGTTTGGAATGGCTCTACCGGTTGGTCCGGGAGCCGCGACGCTGGCGCCGGCAGTTGGCGCTGCCGCGCTTCGTTTGGCTCGTCGTACTTGACGAGCTCGGGCTGAGACCGGCGCGCAAAGAGGCAGCGCGCTCGTGAAGGCGATGATTTTAGCCGGCGGCCTTTCGACGCGTCTCTATCCGCTCACCAAACAAGTCCCCAAGCCGCTCGTGCCTGTCGCCGGCACTCCGAATGCCGCGCACCTGCTGCGTTATCTACGCGCGTACGGCTTCGACGAAGTGGCGATCAACGTCCACTATCTCGCGGACGATATTGCGGCTGCGCTCGGCGACGGCTCGCAGTTCGGCGTAACGCTGCACTATTCGTACGAGCCGGAGCTGCTGGGAAGCGCCGGCGGCGTTAAGAAAGTCGAACGATTCTTCGGCGGTGAGCCTTTTTTAGTCATCGGATGCGACGAAGTTACGAATCTTCGGCTCGATCGGCTTATCGCATTTCATCGCGAACGCGAGGCCGTCGCCACGATCGGTTTGGTCGAGTGCGACGAAGTCGAACAGTACGGCGTCGTCGTGCTTGACGACCGCGGCAAAATCGTTGGGTTCCAAGAAAAACCTCCGAAGGGAACCGAGCGAAGCAAACTCGTTAATACCGGCGTTTATTTCTTTTCACCGGAAATCTTCAATCATATTCCGGCCGGCGAGTTCTACGACTTCGGAAAACAGGTTTTCCCGTCGCTGCAAGCGGCCGGCGAGCACTTCTTCGGATTCGATGCTCGGGGCGCGTATTGGGCCGATATCGGAACGCCGGACGAATACCGGCGCGCCAGTTTCGACGTCGTGCGTGGCGTCGTGCAGATCCCGCAGACGATGCCCAACGGCATCGATTCATCGGCGTTGTTGGCCGGCGACGTGCGCGTCGAGGGACCCGTGCGGATCGGCGCCGGCGTGCACGTCGCCGAAGGCGTCGCGATCGTCGGTCCAAGCGTCATTGACGACGGGGTTCGGATCGAGAAGGGCGCCCGGCTGGAACGGACGATTTGCTGGCAGCGTTCGACGATCGGTGCACGCGCGGCGCTGCGCGACGCTATAGTAGGAAAAGAGTATGCCGTTGCAGGTGAAAGTGTCTTAAGCGGCGCCCTCCTCGCACGCGAAAATTAAAACGCGCCTCTAGCCGGCGGGCGCGTTGTCGTGAGAGTCGAGCATGGCGTGGCGCGCCCTGCTCGATTTCCTCTTTCCGCCGCAATGCGCGTGCTGCAACGCGATCGGCAACGGATTCTGCGATGCCTGCGCTCCTCGTGCGGAGCGAATCACTGCTCGCTTCCCGGGACTGCGCGTTCGCGCATTCGGAATTTACGACGGCCCTTTGCGGTCGGCGGTGCTCGCGCTCAAAGATGGACGGCGCGACGTTGCCGAAGCGCTCGGGTCGCGCGTCGCGCCGCTCGTTGAGCCGCGCTCGGTTCTGGTGCCGATTCCAACCACGTCCCGACGCCTGCGAGCCCGCGGACTCGACGGCGTCGCCGCCGTGGCACGTTGCGCGGGTGGGATCGCGGGCGCGGGCGTCCTCGCCGTGTTGGAACAGCGGTCCGGAGACGCGCAGCGCGGCCGGTCGCGCGCGCAGCGCCTCGCCGCTATGGGTCGCTTTGCGTGCGGTTCCGAGGTTGCGGGGCGCCGGGTCACGCTCTTCGATGACGTCTGCACGACCGGGTCGACCCTATGCGATTGCGCTGCGGCCGTTCGCGAAGCCGGCGGGATCGTCGAGGATGCCGTTGTGCTGGCGCTGACGAAGAGCGGCTCTTCGTGGGGAATAGCGATGAACGGCTGACGCCGATAGACCGGCTCTATTTGGCGCGCACGTACGAACTGGCGGCGCGGGCACTCGGAAGCACGCTGCCCAATCCGCCCGTGGGCGCCGTGGTCGTGCGCGACGGGCGCGTTGTCGGCGAAGGCTACCATCATCAAGCCGGCGAGGCTCATGCCGAGCGGCAGGCTCTAGAACGCGCCGGCAACGATGCGCGCGGCGCAACGCTCTATGTTTCGCTCGAGCCATGCCGTCACTTTGGGCGTACGCCGCCGTGCACCGATGCGGTGATCGCTTCGGGCGTCGCACGGGTGGTCGCGGGCACACCGGAGCCTACCGACCACGGCGGAGCGCAGCAGCTGCGCGAACGCGGCATCGAGGTCGCCGTTGGAGACGATCCGGCGGCCCGCGATTTGATCGAAGTCTTTGCTCGCGCCGTGCAAGCCGGGCGTCCATACGTTGCGCTCAAGATGGCGGCGTCGCTCGACGGATTCATAGCAAGCCGGGAAGGCGTCCGCGAGCGGCTCGGCTCGCCGGCCGAAGAACGGTACGTTCGCGAGTTGCGCACTGCGCACGACGCGGTGATGGTCGGTGCGGGTACGGTGCGCATCGACGATCCTATGTTGACCGTGCGTCCGCCGCACGACCGCGCGCGCCCGTACGTACGTATCGTCGTCTGCGACCGCGAAGCGGTCCCCCCGAGCAGCCGCGTCTTCGATTCGGTCGAGGGGTACCTGCAAACGATCGTGCTCGTTCCGCGCTCGCGTGCCGATCGCTTCGGCGCGTTGCGCGACGTCGCCGAGGTCGTCGCGGTCGATTCTTCCGGCGACGGCCGGCTCGATCTCGCCCATGCGATGCGTGTGCTGCGTGAGCGCGAAGTAATGAGCGTGCTTTGCGAGGGCGGCCCGCAACTCGGTGCAAGTCTCCTCGCGGCCGGTGTCGTCGATCGAATCTACTGGGCGATTGCGCCTCGGTTCTTAGGCTCGGCGCGCGCAGTACGGGCACTCTCCGGCGCCGATCTCACCGGCATCGCGCTGCAATTCGATCGCGCCGAGCGTATCGGCGACGACGTCGTCATCTCAGGCACGATGCAGCATGTTTAGCGGCCTCATCGCCTATCGCGGCATCGTGCTCGAGATCGCACCTGCGTCCGAAGGGCTAACGCTGAAGGTGCGCTGCGAGGGGGTCGAACGCGAACGGCCACAGGTCAAAGACTCAATTGCAATTGACGGCGTTTGTCTCACTGCGACTGCACTCGACGGGGACGCAATCGCATTCGACGTGATTCCGGAGACGCTGGCGAGCAGCACCCTCCGCGACCGCGTTCCGGGCGACCGTGTCAATGTGGAATATGCTCTGCGCGTCGGCGATCGCATCGGCGGACATTTCGTGTACGGCCACGTTGACGCCGCGGCTCGAGTGCTTGAGCGCAACGTCGAGGGCCAAGGAGAGCGGCTGCGCATCGAAACGCCATCCTCGCTTGCGCCGCTGATCGCGCGTAAGGGATTCGTTGCCGTCGACGGGGTCAGCCTCACGGTAGCCGACGTCAACGGCCCGTCGTTTGAAGTCGCGCTGATACCCGAAACGCTCGCACGCACTACGCTCGGTTCACGCGCCGCCGGCGAACGCGTCAATCTCGAAGCCGACCCCCTAGCTCGATATGCTTGCAATGCAGCGTCATCCCGAGCCCTTCGACTCCGCTCAGGGCAGGCTACGTCGAGGGGCGGCGAACCGTAACGCATGACTAAATTCCGCGACACCATTCCCTCGAGCGCGCGCATCTTCGAGGCCCGGCTACAGGTGCAGTGGGCCGACGTCGACGTCGCGGGCATCATGTACTTCGCAGCCTACTCGCGTTTTGCGGAGTACGCCGAGATGCAGCTCTTCGCGGAGTTGGGCTTTCCGTACGAAACGGTTTTCACGGAATACGGATTTTGGCTGCCGCGGGTGCGCGTGGAAGCGGAGTACCATGCGCCTGCGCTCATGAGCGACTGGATTCGCATGCGGACGCACATCTACCACGTCGGCGCGTCGAGCATTCGTTGGACGACGGTTTGCTTCAACGAGCGCACGGGCGAGGCGGGCGCTGTGATGACCTTCATCGTCGCGACCATCGATGGTACGACGCATAAGAGCCGCCTTCTGCCGGAGCCGATCCGCTCGGCGCTGATCGCATGCGTGTAGCGATGTTGGTCGAGCCGGGCCGGATCGAGCTGCGCGAGGAGCGTGCACCTACGGCGCCGCCGGGCGGCATGGTCGTCCGCGTCCGGGCCGCGTTAACCGACGGGACCGATCTCAAGACCTATCGGCGCGGGCATCCGAAGATGCCGATGCCGACGCGATTCGGTCACGAGTTCTGCGGCGACGTGGCGGCGGTAGGGGAGGGCGTCGAGTCGTTCGCGCCGGGCGACGCAGTAATGTGCGTGCACACCGCGCCCTGCGGGGAGTGTTTTTGGTGCCGTCACGAACAGGAAGAGCTGTGCGAAGATCTCATGCCCGCGATGCTGTTGGGCGCGTTTGCCGATTGCATCGCCGTGCCCAAACGCATCGTCGAATGCAACGCTTTCCACAAGCCTCCGAACGTGACGTATACGGAAGGAGCGTTCTTGGAGCCGCTCGCGTGCGTGGTGCATTCAGTCGCGATGCTCGCCTCGGTACGTGATGCCTCAATTGCGATTCTCGGTAACGGCGGGTTTGGCATACTTCACGGATTGCTCTTGCAGCGTGCCGGCGCGAACGTGATGATCTTCGGCCGGCGGCCGGAGCGGATCGAGCTGACGCGCTCCTTGGGATTGCAGAGTATCGACGCGACCGCGGCGCCGATTCGCGAAGCAATTCTAAAACGCACCGACGGCCGCGGAGCCGACGCCATAATCGAGTGCACCGGCACGGCGGAGCTCTGGGAAGCCGCGCCGTCCTTGGTGCGGCGCGGCGGCACGGTTTCGTTCTTCGCCGGGTTGCCCGCCGAGACGCGCGTGTCGTTCCTGGCAGTGCGTTTACACTACGACGAGGTCCGGCTCATTGCTCCCTTTCACTTCCGGCCGGCCGACGTGCGCTCGGCTTTTGAGCTGATCGCGCAGCGTGCCCTGCCCTTGACGCAGCTGGTTTCGCGCGCGTATTCGCTCGATCAAATAGCCTCGGCTTTTCGCGAGCTCGACGCCGGCGCGGGCCTCAAGTTCTTGATCGAGCCATGAGCGGCGAGACGATGCGTGCCGCAGTTCTTTACGACGTCGAGGACATCCGAATCGAGCAGCGTCCGATTCCGATGATCGGCGACGGCGAAGTCCTCGTACGCACGATGGCGAGCGGCATTTGCAGCGGCGATATAATGGCGTGGTACATCCGCCGGAAGGCTCCGCTGGTTTTGGGTCACGAACCGTCGGGTGTCGTTACGCAGAGTCATGGCGACACGGGGTTCTCGGTCGGCGATCGCGTCTTCGTGCACCACCATGCGCCGTGCTTTGCGTGCCGCCTCTGCAGGCGCGGTGAGTACGTTCAGTGCGCGACGTGGCGTTCGACGAAGATCGACCCGGGCGGAATCGCGGAATATTTCCGCGTCGCCCGTGCGAACCTCGGCGATACGCTGGCGTTGCCGCCGAGCGTCGACTTTCCGGACGCCTCGCTGATCGAGCCGTTGGCGTGCGTCGTAAAATCGCTGCGCCGCAGCGGCGTGCAGGCCGGTGACTGGCTCTACGTCATCGGGCTCGGTGTGATGGGTCTGCTGCACGTTTTAGCAGGAGCCGCCTTAGGCGCGGAGGTTTACGGCGCCGACTTTTTGCCCGAACGGCGCGCCGCCGCAGAGCGCAATGGCGCGATCGTTTTCCATCCCGACGACCTACGGCGCATTCTGCCCGACGGTGCGGACGTGGTCATCTGCGGCCCCGGCACGGTAGAGGCGATGCGCGTTGCCGTCGAAGCTGCAGCCCCCGCCGGCACCGTCGTCATGTTCACGCCTTTCCCGCCCGACGTTCCCGTTGCGATCGACTCTCAGCGCTTATACTTCGGCGACCTGCGAATTGTCGCGAGTTACTCATGCGGCCCCGACGACACGCGTGCGGCGCTGAATTTGATCGGAAGCCGCGTCGTTACGGCGCAGAAGATTGGCGCCGATCTGATTACGCTTGACGAGGTACCGCGCGCCTACCGTGACTTCGCGAAGGCTCGCATGATCAAACCGATCGTTACGTTCGGCTAGCTCTCCGCGTAAATGGGGGGTGCGGGCTCCGGAAGCGGCAGCACGACGTCGTCGGCCCGCGACGTGACGCGCCACGCGAGTGCGAGCGAAACGCCGTAGAGCAGCGCTGCCAACAACCATGGTGCGCCCATCAGTCCGGCCGAACGCCAGGGACCGGCGAACTGCGCGAAAGTGAATGCAAAGAGCGAAGGACCGATCAGCATCGAGATGCCGCGCACCGAGCCGAGCGCGCCCTGCAGCTCACCTTGTTCGGCCGGGCCGACGCGCCGCGTCATCAGCGCTTGCGACGATGCTTGGTACATCGGCAGTGAGATGATGATGGCCGCGACGAGGAAGAGAATGCCGTTGTTCGTGCCCATCAAGAGAAGGCCCGCGATCGCGACGATGAGGCTTGCCAGTAACGTGCGGCGTTCGCCGAGCCGTTTGACGACGGGTCCGATCATCGTTGCTTGATTAATCGCCGCAACGATTCCGACGAGCGCAAGCGTTAAGCCGATACTCCGCGTGTTCCAACCGAATGCCGCGATGCAGTAGATCACCCAGACGTTCGGAAAGACTTCGTGCCCCAAATACGTGATGAAGTTTACCCACGTCAAGCCCCACAGCTCGTGATGCGAGCGCAGGAGACGCAACGAGCCAACCGGATTCGCGCGCTTCCACTCCAACCGCGGGGTGCGCCGTTCGCGCGGAAGCGATTCGGGAAGCACGAAAATTCCGTACAGCGTATTGATCAGTGCGAATGCCGCCGCCGCCCAAAAGGTCAGGCGCGGATTGGCGTTGCCGACGATGCCGCCGATTGCCGGCCCGAGCACGAAGCCCAGACCGAACGCGCTCCCGATCATGCCGAAAGCGGCGGCGCGCTTTTCGGGCGGCGTTACGTCGGCGATGTACGCGCTTGCGGCGCTCATGTTCGACGTTGCCATTCCCGAGAGCACGCGCCCGGCGAAGAGCCACCACAGATTCGGCGCCAGCGCCATAATAGCGTAATCGATCGCCGTAACGCCGTTGGAGATAAGGATAACCGGGCGTCGGCCGATCCGGTCCGAGAGCATCCCGAGCAGCGGCGAACAGAAGAACTGCATCACCGCCCATGCGGTACCGAAGATGCCGATGATCTCCGCAGCCCGCGCGTAGTTCTCGTGCAGGAAGCCTGCGATCAGCTTGGGCAGCACCGGGCCGATCATCCCAAACGTCAGCATGTCGATAAGGACGGTGATGAAGATGAAGACGGTCGCCGCGCGACGTGGTTCAATCATGGTAGACCGCCGAAATCCAACGATCGACGGCGCGGTCGACGCGCGCGCGATCGTGCGTGGCAAGTAAATCGAGCAAGAATCCCCGGAAGCCGGCGATCAGAATCGTTGCGTCGGTCTCGGTGCATCCGCGCAGCGCGGCGAGCCACTCGTTGATCGAAGCCTCGAGAAAACCCGGAAAGCGCGCCGGATCGTTCAGGGCCATCGTGTAGACCTCGAACGAGAGCCGCGTCAGCGATGCCCATTCGGGTTTGCTCCACTCTTTCCAAAGGGCGCGCGCGACGTCGCCGGGCGCCACAGACTTGGGCTTGAGCTCGGCCATCATCGCTTGCTGACGGGCGCGGCCGCGACGGATGATCTCGACAACTAGCGCCTCCTTCGAACCAAAATAGTAGAGCAGCACGCGGGGGCTCGAGCCGACGGCTTTGGCGAGCGGCCGCAAGGACAGCTCAGCCAAACCGTGGCGGCAGACGTAGTCGACGGCCCGGTCGAGCAGCTCGGCACGCCGGGCCTCGTCCGCGGTTCTCGACACGGGCTATCCTAACATAAATGAAACACTCGTTTCAAGTATGTGGAATGCGAAAGCAGTCGTCG
>DASXGO010000502.1:0-3562 GCA_036489055.1 Candidatus Cybelea sp.
CGCGGCGAAGCCTCGGTCGCGCCGCTCATGCTGACCGGCGCGACCGGCCAACGAACGTATCGCGTGTCGGTCTATCCGCTCGTGGACGGCGATGAGGAATCGCGCCGCGTCGTGATTTTCTCCGACGACCAAACTGCGCTGCTCCGCCTCGATCGCGCGCGCAAAGAGTTTCTTTCGAACGTTTCGCACGAGCTGCGAACGCCGCTCTCCTCGATCAAGCTCATGCTGGAGACCGTGCTCGAGGCTCCCGAACAAGAAGCGAGGGACCTCTTCGTTCCGCAGGCACTCGCCCAGGTAGACCGATTGACGGCGCTCGTAGGGCAGTTGTTGGAACAAGCGCGCGCCGAATCGGGACAACTGAAACTCAACGTGCGCGACGTCGATCTCGAAGAAATCGCGCGCCCGATCGTCGCGTCGTTCGACCAGCAGGCGGCTAATAAAGGAATCGAGCTCGAACTGACTGCGTTGCGCCCGGTTCGCGTCGAAGCGGATCCCGACCGCCTCGCACAGGTCTTCGTCAATTTGATCGACAACGCGCTGCGGCACACGGCGGGCGGCGGACGCATACGAGTGGAAGTGGATGCGCGCGACAGCGATGCAGTCTTGCGCGTGCGCGATACCGGTGAAGGCATCCCATACCGCGACTTACCGCACATATTCGAGCGCTTTTACGTCGTCGACCGCTCGCGTAAACGGGGGAGCAGCGGCGCCGGTCTCGGATTGGCGATCGTCAAAGGCATCATCGACGCGCATGGCGGCGCAATCTCCGCCGAGTCTATGCTCGGCCGCGGGACGGCGTTTACGATTCGGCTTCCGATCATGCGGATCAAGCGCGATGCAGCCTCTTAACGTTCTTAACGCACGACGGGCTTGGGTGTGCGCGTGACGAAAGACGTGACCGCGATGTTTGCAAGCACGGCGGCGCCGCCTGCGCTCTCCACGGAGACGAAAATAAACGTCGAGGATCTCGACGTCTATTACGGCGCGTTCCACGCAATCAAGAATGCGTCGCTGCGCGTTCCGGCCAACCGCGTTATGGCGCTCATCGGGCCCTCCGGGTGCGGGAAATCGACGTTCATTCGAGCGCTCAATCGCATGCACGATCTCACGCCGGGCGCTCGCGTCAGCGGCCGTGTCTTACTTGACGACCAAGACATCTACGCGCCCGATATCGATCCGGTAACCATCCGCTACCGCATCGGGATGGTTTTTCAGCGGCCGAATCCGTTTCCGAAAACGATCTTCGATAACGTCGTCTACGGGCCGCGCATCCACGGCGAGCGACGGAGCGACGCGCTGATGGAGATTTGCGAGCGAAGCCTGCGTCAGGCGGCGCTGTGGGGCGAGGTCAAGGATCGGCTCGATCGATCGGCGCTCGCGCTATCCGGCGGGCAACAGCAGCGGCTCTGCATCGCGCGTTGCCTCGCGGTCGATCCGGAAGTGATTTTGATGGACGAACCGGCCTCTGCGCTCGACCCGATTGCGACCGGGAAGATTGAGGATCTAATCGACGATCTCAAAAAGCAGTATACCGTCGTCATCGTGACGCACTCCATGCAGCAGGCTGCACGGATCAGCGACAATACCGCTTTCTTTCTTCTCGGCGATCTCGTCGAAGCCGATACGACCGCCACGATTTTCACCAAACCGCGCGACAAGCGGACCGAAGATTACATCACCGGCCGCTTCGGTTAGCCAAAGCATGGTGCTCTCAAGCAAGGCGGTTAAGCGTTCGTTAACCAGGTCTTAATAGTCGCCCGCTAGACTGGTTACACTAAACGCTTCGCTGCAGTAGCAAAGGAGATCCCCTACCGTGTCATCGACTCGCGCTCGCATCGCGCTGGTCGCAGTGGCGGCGGTTCTTCTAAGCACGTCGGTCGCATTGGCGGAAACACAGGGTACACCAGTTGCGCAGACGAGCTCACCGCCCCCGGCTGATTTCGGCGCTCCCCCGGCGGGCCAGATCCCGATTCTCTATAACGATCGGCACGTCTACGCGACCCCCGACATTCTAAAACAAGGCCGCGTTCTCGCCGCACTCGTGCGCGGCGGGACGATCCTCATCCCGTTGCGCTCTATGTTCGAACAGATGGGTGCAACCGTTTCATACGACGCATCCAGCAAAACTGCCACGGTGAGCAAGGCGGGTGCGCAGGTGGTCGTAACCGTCGGCAAGCCGGAGGTCGTCATCAACGGCGAGACCCGGCCGCTCGACGTGCCGCCCATCGTGTATCAAGGCACCGTGCTCGTCCCGGTGCGCGTGATCTCGGAGGGCATGGGTGCGTACGTGCAGTGGGTGCCCGACCGTCATATCGTGGTCGTGCGCTATATTCCGGCGACGCCGCCTCCGACCGAGGCTCCGCCCCCACCGACCGAGGCGCCTCCGCCGGCCACGGCTCCGCCGGCGACGCCCAATCCATGGACCTTCCCCGGATATGTCAGATCGTACTATTTCACGCGTCAGAACGCTTCGAATAATCCCGGGGCGCAGTACAATTTCTCTTCACCGAAGTACAGCTCCGCGGGCGTCAATCAAGCCACCTGGAACACTGCGGTTTCCGTCGGTGCGGATTATAATTTCGCGGGTACCGGTTGGCATATCGGTGGTTCCTATCTCTATGCAAATCCGATCAACGGGCCGTGCGTCGTTCCGGCGAATCACGCCAAAGGCGCCGTTTGCGTCACACAAGTTCCCCCGAACACCAATCCCGATGACACGGTGCCCGGCTTCACGCTAAGCACCTTCTATCAGGCCTATCTAAAATATAAACAGGACGGCTGGAACGGAACACTCGGCGAACAGTTGCTCGACGCGACACCTTCGCCGACCAACGGGCAAAGCTCGACCTGGGCGAACTCCGATCGCGCCGATTCTCGCCTCAAGCCGCCCGCATATGTCGGCGGCGACCTCGGGTATACGTGGTCGAACGGCTTGACGGTTGAAGGCCTGGATATGCTGGACTACGAGAATCGAACGAGTTCGGCATTCACCCAGCAAACGTTGCTGACTAGCTACCCCGCCGGCAACCCAGGATTACCTACAAACATATTCCTGCCGAACGGAAACGGCATCAACACCGACGGCTTCGCAATGGGCAGAGTCGGATATCTCAGCCCTTCGGGCCACGGCTTTGCCGGCGATGCATACTACTACGGAATCTACGATCTCGCCAGCATGTGGTGGTTTGACGGATCCTACACCTTTAGCGGTTCGATGAAACCGTGGATTGCGTTGCAAGGCGGTTGGGATCAAAATGCGGGACGATCGTTTCTCGGAAAAATCAACAGTGAGGTCTTCGGCGCACAGATCGGGTTCTATCCGTTGAAGGGCCTGCAGTTCGCTGCCGGCTACGATCAGATACCGTGGAAGACCGATACGGTTTTTCTTCCGAAGAACGTAACGTGCAGTAACTCGAACTATCAAATCTCGGCAAAGGGCGCGACGCTGGGGTATTTCCTCCCGCTCAACGCCGCGCAGTGCTTCACGAATCCGAACGGCACAACGAACATTTACTATGGAGGCTGGGCGAGTCCTTACACCGATAACTACGATGCCGATCCG
>DASXGO010000258.1:0-1981 GCA_036489055.1 Candidatus Cybelea sp.
TGCCGCCGTAAAGAATCGGCGTCTCGCTCAAACCTGCAAACGATCCGCGAATGACGCCCATGACGCGATCGGCCTCCCGCGGGTCGCAGTTGCGGCCCGTTCCGATCGCCCAAATCGGTTCGTAGGCAAGTGCCACGCGCGCGAGATCGGCGGCCGGCACTCCGGCGAATGCCGCTTGCGTTTGCGAAACGACGACCGCGTCGATTTCGCCCGCTTCGCGCTGCGCGCCGGTTTCGCCAACCGCGACGATCGGCGTCAATCCTTGCGACAGCGCCGTCCGCACTTTCAGATTGACGCTGCGATCGGTCTCGCCGCAATAAGCGCGGCGCTCGGAGTGGCCGAGGATCACGTGCGAAACGCCGAACTCCAACAACATCGCCGCGCTCACTTCACCGGTGAACGCTCCCTCGAGTTCCCAGTGCATCGTCTGCGCGCCCAGGCGAACGCGCGAACCGCGCAGCATCTCCGACGCGCGCGCAATTGCCGTGAACGGCGGGGCTAGCACGATCTCGATTTCCGGCGGAAGCGATTCGGCGAGCGGCAAAAATAATTCGATGAAGCCGGCCGTCTCTGCCGCCGTCTTGTGCATCTTCCAGTTCCCGGCAAAAATCGTTCGGATCACGGCGCCGATTCTAGCGCCGCAACGCCGGGCAGCGTCTTCCCCTCAAGGAATTCCAGCGTCGCGCCGCCGCCCGTCGAGACGTGCGTCATGGCGTTGGCAAACCCGAGCATGTGCGCGGCGGCAGCCGCATCGCCGCCGCCGACGACGCTGATCGCGCCGTTTGCGGTGGCGCGCGCGATCGCTTCGCCGACGATTTGCGTTCCGCGGCGATAGGCGGGCTTCTCGTAGACGCCCATCGGACCGTTGAACACGATCGTCTTCGCCTGTGCGATGGCTGCGGCGTAAGCCTCTGCGGTTTTCGGCCCGATATCGAGAATCATCTCGTCCTGGCCGATTGCGTCGACGTCGACGATGCGCGCGTCGGGTGCATCGAGACCGGTCGCGACGACGGCATCCTGCGGGAGGTGCAGCTCGACGTTGCGGAGCTTCGTGAGCTCGAGCACGTAGCGTGCGGGCTCGAGATCCGGCTCGCGTAGCGACTTCCCGACGTTCACGTCCATGGCGGCCAAGAACGTATTAGCCATGCCGCCGCCGATGCAAAACGCGTCGACGTGGTTCACGAGATGGTTGAAGACGCCGATCTTGTCTTTGATTTTCGCGCCGCCGATCGCGCAGATGAACGGCTTGGCCGGATTTTCGGTCACGCGCGCCAGCGCAGCGAGTTCGCCCTCCATCAACAATCCGGCGGCACTCGGCAGCAAGTGCGCAACGCCTTCGGTCGAGGCGTGTGCGCGATGCGCGGTTCCGAAAGCGTCGTTGACGTACAGATCTCCCAGCTCGGCGAGTTGCCGGGCGAATGCCGGATCGTTGCGCTCCTCTTCGGGATGAAACCGAACGTTCTCGAGGAGCAGGACGTCGCCGTCGTTCAACGCCTGGACGGCGCGGCGCGCGACGTCTCCGACGCAGTCTTCGGCGAACGCGACCGGCCCGCCAAGCCGCTTCGACAACGCAACGGCAATCGGCCGCAAGGACAAAGCCGCGTTTACCTTTCCGTCCGGTCGTCCCAAATGCGACATGACGATTACCCGAGCGCCGCGGGCGCGGAGCAGCTTTAGCGTCGGAAGCGCTGCATCGATGCGCGTGTAGTCGGCAACGCGCGCGCCGTCCATCGGCACGTTCAGGTCTTCCCGAACTAGAACCCGCTTGCCGCGTACCTCGAGATCCCTAACGGAACGAACGCTCACGAACGTGTCATCCTGAGCGGCGCGAGCGCTAGCGAGCGGAGTCGAAGGAGGCGGAGACGGGGATCTTTTCGAGCACCTTGGCGGTCAAGTCGGCCAGCCGGCACGAGTAGCCCCACTCGTTGTCGTACCATGCGCCGATTTGAATGAGATCGCCGAGCGCATTGGTGAGCTTCGC
>DASXGO010000042.1:0-2270 GCA_036489055.1 Candidatus Cybelea sp.
GGGCGGTGCAGTAGGTAACGGGACGGTTTTTAGCATCACGACAAGTGGCAAGGTGACGCTCGTTCATTCCTTCGACACAGAATATGACGGGAACCAGCCCAACGCGCCATTACTCAACGTCAATCGCACGCTCTATGGAACCACTACGGAAGGTGGGTCTTACGGGAAAGGAACCATCTTCAGTCTGACTCTTAGCGGTAAGGAAAAAGTGCTGCACAGTTTCGGGTACGGCTCCGACGGTGCGACGCCGGTCGCCGGGCTGATCGACGTGAAAGGGACGCTCTACGGTACGACGCCCGCGGGCGGCACGTACGGCAACGGCACGGTATTCGCTTTGAAGCTGCCGCGCTAGGCCAGGCCGCAGCGCCGCGAATCGCTTAGTTTTGCTTTGGTGGCTTACGAAGCCGCCTATGTCCCCGACGTGTACTCCCTTTGGATACGAGAAGATGTGGACGCCATAGAGATCGGATATGTAGAGTAGATCTTCATTCCTCGCTTGCGGCAACATCCACGATTCGCCTCGATCTGCATGTGTGGTGATCGCGTGCCTCTGCGGCATCACGCTCGGCGCACCGATTGGCGATCCGCCGCAGCCGGCAATTAGCGCAGCTGCGCCGATACTAACCGCAAGGCGAGCGAAGTTCCTCATGAGCAGTGCCTCCAGAAGCCGGACGAACGAACGGGTGAAGAAGTTCGGCGCTGCCGTCAGCTATCCCAGCGTAGCAAGCGTCTTACGAGTTCGAGTCTGCGAGCTCGCGCAAGGCCTCCCAATGCCTGGGGTGCGGCACTCTCGCGCGCGCCCGAATGCGCGAGCAGGCCGCGAGCGATAAGCCCGTTGCCGCTGCGATCTCGTTTAGCGTGAAGGTGTCGAGCTTCGTCGCGATCTCGCGCTTGAACCACGCCTCGTCGCGTTGGCCCGGATGCTCGCGCGCCCAGCTGCGATTGCGCCGGTGCCCCTCGCTGACTGCTTCGCCTCGCGCGCGATTCACGGCCGCGCTGCAGCGTGGATCGTCGCCAGCGGCCGTTTGCGATGCGAGCACTTTTCGAGCTGCGGCGATCGCGCGGAGGCCATGCTCGCGGCGCGCTTTGGGCATGCACGCATCGCAATGCCGACGCCTGCGCTTGAGGACCGGCTCGCCGCACATCGCACACGCGAGAGGATTTGCCGGCTGCGCTTCGATTGACGACGTGCGCCATTTCCGCGTCGCGTACGGCCGCGGCTGCGAAGCCTTGCGAGGCGTTGCGAGCAGCGGCGACTTGTGCAGTCCTGGTTTTTTGTGCCTATTGGCCGAAAAGCCCTCGCGAAACGTTTGCGCGAGTCAGGCCGCAATCGGCCGCAAGCACTCGCGCCAATGCGGCCGCGTAAGTGCGAGTTCGTGCGTCAACGGCGCTGCAATGCGGCATATCCCGTTTGGAAGCTCGGCAAAGTCTCGCGCGTGAAGACGCGATCCTCCAATAGATCGAGCAGAAATGCGTCAACATCGGCTCGCCGCGGCTCCATTGCATCGAGCGCGAGTGAATCGCGATTCCGCTGATCCGCATGTAGGACGCCGATCGCGGGATCGCAGCCGTACGCGAGGAGTGCGAGGCGCGCTTCGGACTCCACGCATGCGAAAAGGTAGTTCCGCATTGCGTTGATCGGCGAGGTGGCCGCGCGAGGCGCGCCGGTTAGCAGCGACGCGCGAGAATCCGCGCGCAGCCAGCGTGCCGGGATTCGTGCGAGGTCGCGCTCGCGAAAGCGAATCGGTACGCCGCGCCACGCGCTGAAGTACAACCCCGCGGCCGTTGCCTCGATGACGCGCACGCGCTCGATCGACTCGGCCTTATCGATCACGGCTCGCAGCTTGTCGTGCTCGCGCAGATCCCTCGCCCGGTCCTGTTAGCAGCGCGATCTGCGGACAATCTTCGGACTAGGCGGATCCAGAGTCGTTTCGTACGCACCGCTCGACGGACCGCATTTACGTAATCTTGCCGAGCTTCGTGCCGGTCGAAGTGAAGGCCCCAGCGCGGCAGCGCTTCGTTGCGGGCTGAGCGAAGCGACCCGCTTTTCGGGCTGGGCGAACGACGCCGCGGCGGCGTACGCACAACCACCGGCTTGCGTTTTGAAAATGGCCCGATTAGAAGCAATGCGTCGGCAGAATGTGCAGCACGAAGAATTATAGCGAAAAACTTGCATTCGTGATATACTTGGCGTGAGAGAACTTACTCGAATTACGCACGCATAATAATGCGTATGTAATCAAAAGTCCCGATGGCGGCATCGTTCGCGC
>DASXGO010000166.1:0-5198 GCA_036489055.1 Candidatus Cybelea sp.
AGTGATCGAGCAGCGACTGCAGTTCTTGTCTCCCAACCAATTCCGCGGCGTGCAAGCGCGCAACTTCCGCCAGGTGCGATCCTAGCACCGAAACGGGATCGAAGACGAGCGCACCTGCGTTGAGTGCGCGCTCGCGCGCACCGGCTTCGATCCACGCTGCCGGCAATCCGTAGACGGGTTCCCGTTCGAGCGAGACGCCGAGCCGGTCGAGTACGGTCTCATCGGCAACGGCGAGGAGGCGATCGAGCTCGAGGCGCCCGCATCCTGCGAAACGATCGCGCACTCGGATGGCATACGTCCTCGGATCGCGCGCCAAATCATCGCGCAAACGCACGCCCGGCAGAACGACGCCGATGTCCGCTGCCAACGCCCGCCGAACCTCGCCGATTCGATCGAGCAGCGCGTCGGCCAGCGGAGCCACGAGCAGCTGCGCGAGGTCGGCTCCGATCTCAATCGAAATCGCGTCAACACCGACCAACGCGAGCGCCAGCTCCGGCCGGCGCATCGCGTTTCGTCTCGCCCGCTCGCGCGCCGCGGCAACGGCGCCCTCTCGGCTGTGCCGCTCGCGCTGCGCGGCATGCGCGACCGCGAACGCACTTGCCCCGAGAACGAGAAAAAGAGGCCGCGGCAGCGCCGGCACGAGCGCCAGCGCAAAAAGAAGGCCGCCCGCGCTGCGGAGCGCGTCCGGGCGCGCAAAGAGTTGCGCCGCCAAGTCGGCACCCAACGCACCGTCGGAAGCAACCCGCGTCACCATCATGCCCATCGCCGTAGAAATCAAGAAGGCGGGAAGTGTCGTAACGAGCGCGTTTCCGATCGAGAGCAACGCGAACGTATTGAGCGCATCGACCGGTGAAAGGCCGTGATAGACGACGCCCACGACCACCCCGCCGACAAGGTTGAGTGCGACGATCACCAATGCGGCAACGGCGTCGCCCTTCACGAATTTCCCGGCACCGTCCATCGCACCATAAAAATCGGCTTCGCGCTGCACCGCATCGCGTTTGCGGCGCGCCCCATCGGCGTCCAGCACACCGGCGTGGACGTCGGCGTCAATTGCCATCTGCTTGCCGGGCATTGCATCGAGCGTGAAACGCGCCGCAACCTCTGCGACGCGCTGCGACCCGCTGGCGATGACGACGAACTGGATCGTCACCAAGATTGCGAAGACGATCAGTCCGACAACGAGGTTTCCGTGAACGACGAAGTCGCCAAACGCCGGAATGATCGTACCGACCGCACCCGGAACGGCACCCGACGTCAAGATCAGGCGCGTTGCCGAAACGTCGAGCGCGAGACGGAAGAGCGTCGCCACGAGCAACGCCGGTGCAAAGGCGGAGAATTCAAGCGGATCCTCGACCGTCACCGAAAGCAGCAGCACCAGCGCGGAACCGAATACGTTGATCCCGAGCAACAGGTCGAGCAGCTGCGGCGGAAGCGGAACGATAAGTATGGCGACGACACCCAGGAGTAGTGCCGCGAAGCCGTAGACGGCGCGTCTTTGCGCGCCCATCATCCCTGCAGACTCTGGGTGCGATTGAGCGCCACGATGACTTCTGCGACCGCGACATAAAGCGGATGCGGAATCGGCTCGCCGGCACGCCCGTCACGGTAGAGCGCTCTGGCCAGCCAAACGTTCTCGACGATCGGAACGTCGTGGCGAACGGCGGTTGCGCGAACGACGGCGGCAGCCGCGTCCGCAGCGCGGACCAGAACCCTGGGGACGGCGACACGCGGCGGACGGTATTCGAGCGCAACCGCGACGTGCTCCGGATTCACGACAACGAACGACGCGTCTTTGAGCCGGCGCACACCGCTGCGCAAGAGCGCGCGATGGAGCGCACGCCGGCGCCCCCGCGCCGCGGCGTCGCCTTCGTCTTCTTTTACTTCGCGCTTACGCTCGTCAAAACTCATCCGCAGCCTGCGCAGCCACGCGGCGCGAGCGGCGGCGTACTCGGCAATCGCGAATCCCAAACCTACGGCGCTTGCGGCGAAGAGTGTATGGCGTGCCGACGCCCACGTCTCGGAAACGACCCCGGGAAGCGGCGGAGCCCGCATCAATGCGACGGTGCACCAGCCGAGGAAAGGCGCCATTGCAGCGGTCGCGCACGTAAAAGCGAGTGCCGCGCGCATCGAGTGCGCCAACGTTTCCCGCGACAACATTCGCTTGACTCCGGCGATCGGATTGAGCCTCTCGACCTTCGGAGCGACTGCGACGAGATGCAGCCCGCCGTTCTGCAGCAGCGAGCCCAGCGTTCCGGCGGCCGCCGAGGCGGCAATTGGAACCAGCGCTAGGACGGCGATCGGCACGCTCGACCCGGCGGAGCGCGCCGAAATCGCGGCGCTCATTGCGTTGCAGGCAAGGCTCGCAAGTTTCGGCATCACTGCAAAAAGCGTTAACGCGCCGGCGGCAAACGCAAGATTCGCGCCGAGCTCGTTGGAGCGTGCCACGTCGCCCTCGCGCCGGGCCTTGCGAATGCGTGCGGGCGTTGCCTCGAACGGTTTCTCCGACGAATCGCTCACCTGGATATGTTCTCAAGGTAAGCCGGACACGGCCGGTGCCCGAACGTGGGCGACGACGAACGGCGCGCCGATTGCAGTCGCGGTCAATGCCGCAGCGAACGCCAGCGGAAAGGTCAGCGTGAAGCTGCCGAAACGCGGAATGACGCGGGAGAGCGCTCCAAGCGCGAGCTGAACGACGAAGGCGAGGGCGACGGCCGGCGCGGCGACTTCGATGGCTACCAACGCGATAGCGGATGCAAACGAGGCGGCGTACGCGGCCCAACCGGACCATTGCATCGCCGTTCCGACCGGGACTTTCGAAAAGCTTTGTGCGAAGGCGAGCAGCACGGGCCGATAGGCACCGGACAGATAGAAGGCACCCGTGAAGGCCAACGACCAAACCCGACCAAAGCCGCTCGGCGCGACTAACTGCAAACTCGGCGCAATCGCCTTGACGCCGACGTAATCGTCGACGACGCGCCCGCCCGCGTAGGCCCCGTCGTAAAGAATGGAGGCTGCCATCCCGATCGCACTGCCGACCGCAAACTCCGCCGCAAACGCGACGAGGATCCCCACGGCGGCGGCCGAGTGCGGGACTGCGCTGGCCGCCGGCGGTGCAATCGCCATCGTCAGCGCGGCCGCAAAACCGGCTCGCAAAGGCGCCGGAACGCTGGGATGCGATAAGCCGGGAGCCCGGAAAACAAAACCGGCACAGCGGGCAAAGACAAGCAGGCTGATCACCATCCGAGATCGAGCGCGGGAATCGCAGCAAGCGCGCGATCGAAGAGTCCCGCAAGCAGATGCATCGCCGGCACGCCGAAGAGCGCGACCATCGCGCCGACCGCGACGATTTTCGGCAAGAGGGTCAGCGTCTGTTCTTGCACCTGCGTGGCCGCCTGGATCACGGCGACACCCGTGCCGACGAGCGCGGAAACGCCCAGTACCGGCAGCGCAATGATTGCGGTCGTCACAAGCGCGTCGTGCAGTAAACCGTCGAGCGCGTTCACTGCATTGAACCGTACGGCGCGGCGGTTACCGCGTCGTTACGGCGATGTTATTGCTTGCGCAGCCTCGCGGGATCGTTGAAAGCCCGGGCGCCAGGCGCTCGCGGCGAGGAGCGAAGAGACGATGGCCCGAGTCGCGGGCGAGCGATTCAACGTATAGAAGTGGATGCCGGGAGCACCGTTTTGCAGCAATCCTACGGCCTGCATCGACGCGTAGGCGACCCCGAGATCTTCAACCGCCTTGTCGTCGCCCTTGCGTGATTCCATTTCGACGCGCAGCTTGGGTGGAATGCTCGCGCCGCAGATCGCGACGAAACGCTCGATCTGCGCGAAGTTCGTGATAGGCATGAGCCCCGGCAGGATCGGCACGGCGATACCTGCGGCCCGAGCGCGACGCTCGAAATCGAAAAAGTGCGCGTTATCGAAGAACAGTTGCGAAACCAAGAAATCGGCGCCGGCATCGACTTTGCTCTTGAGGTAGTTCAGGTCTTGCTGCCGGCTCGGGGCTTCAGGGTGTTTCTCGGGGTAGCACGCAGCGCCGATGCAGAATCCGTAGTTGCGCCGCAGCATCGCGATCAGCTCGCTGGCGTAACCGAAACCTCCCGGCGACGTTGCAAAAGCGGTCCCGGCGGGCGGATCTCCGCGTAACGCCAGCACGTTTTCAATTCCGGCGCGCGCCAAGTCGTCGAAAAGCGCGCGCAGTTGCGCGCGGTCGGCGCCGATGCAGGTCACGTGCGCGACGACCGTCAGGCCCGTTTCTAATTGGATCTGTTTTGCCAGCGCAACCGTGCGTGCGCGCGTCGAGCCGCCGGCTCCGTACGTGATCGAAACAAACGACGGGCGTAGCGGCTGCAGCGCCGAAATCGTCGCGAACAAGCGCCGCCAGCCATCGTCGTCTCGCGGCGGAAAGAACTCGAACGAGAAAAAGGGCCGCCGGCTTTCGAGCGCTTCGTCGATCCTCACCGTCGCGAACTTATCGGAAGCTCGCGGCAACGCCTCCGCAGATCATCGCCCAGCCATCCACCATCACGAAGAGTAGCAGCTTGAGCGGCAGCGAAACGACCGGCGGGCTGAGCATCATCATTCCGAGGCCCATCAGCATTGCGGCGACGGCCAAATCAATGGCGACCAGCGGGAGATACAGCGCAAAGCCGATGGCAAATGCGCTGCGAAGCTCGCCGACGACGAAGGCCGGTACGACGACCGTAATCGGAGCTCGAGTCGCCGGCTCGGGCCGCCGTCGGGCTATTCGCTCGAAGAGCGCAACGTCGGCCGAGCGAGCCTGCCGCAGCATGAAGCCCCGCAACGGCTGCATCGCGCGCGTTGCCGCTTGCGACGGCGACAGCGTGCCGCGTACATACGGTGCGACGGCGTCGCGGCCGATTTGACGTGCCGTCGGCGCCATCACCACGAAGGTCAGAACGAGCGCAAGGCCGGTTAGCACGGAGTTGGGAGGCAGCGCCGACGCGCCGATCGCGGAGCGGACGAGCGAGAGCACGACGACGATACGAACGAACGAAGTACAGCAGATCAGCGCTAGCGGCACCAAGGAAAGCAGCGTGAGAAAGACGAGCAGCTGAAGCGGCGCGGTCGCGTGGGCCGCCGGTACCGGGGCGAGCAAATTCATCGTTGTCTCGTCAGAGCGAAACGAGCTCGGTGATCCGCAGTCCGAACGTTTCGTCAATTGCGACGATT
>DASXGO010000190.1:0-3848 GCA_036489055.1 Candidatus Cybelea sp.
GTCGTTTTCTCCGATGCGACGCTGGAAAACCTTCGCGTTGCCGACGAGCCGACGCAGCGCGCGATCGTCGATTCTTTCGCTCACTGGGACGATATCGAGATTCACTTTAAGGGCCGAACGTTTCGTTCCGGCGGTCACGGCTTCTGCGGCATCGCGCGAAAGCGGCTGCTCGAGATTCTCCAGCAACGCGCTCGCGAGCTTGACGTCGAGCTGGAGTTCGAGTGTGAGGTCGAGGACGTCGACGCGCTTCGCCGGCAGTGCGATCTGCTCGTCGGCGCCGACGGCGCTAACAGCCGTGTCCGAAATGCTTACGCTGCCGCCTTCGCACCGCAGCTCGATCGCCGGATCTGCCGCTTCGTGTGGCTCGGCACGACGCTCCCGCTCGATGCATTTACGTTCATCTTCGAACAGACCGAGCACGGATGGTTTACCGTGCACGCGTATCGCTTCGATGCGGAGCTGAGCACCTTTATCGTCGAATGCCGTGAAGAGACATGGCGCGCGCACGGCCTGGACTCTGCCGATACCGCCGCAACACTCGAGTTCTGCGAGAGGCTCTTCGAACCGTATCTGCACGGCCATCGCCTCATGGCGAACAGCGCCCATCTGCGCGGCCGCGATTGGCTCAACTTCACGCGCGTCAGTAACGAACGCTGGTTTGATTCGAACGTCGTGCTGCTCGGCGACGCCGCGCACACGGCCCACTTTTCGGTCGGTTCCGGAACCAAACTCGCCATGGAAGATGCAATAGCCCTCAGTGTCGCCCTGGGCGTGTCGAAGGGCGACACTGAGGGAGCATTACCGGCTTACGAAGCCGAGCGCAAGCTCGAAGTTCTTCGCATCCAAAACGCGGCCCGCAATTCGACCGAGTGGTTTGAAAACGTCGCGCGGTATGCGACGCTGCCACCGGAGCAGTTCGCATATAGTCTGCTGACGCGAAGCCAACGTATCGGGCATGAAAACCTCCGCCTTCGCGATACCGTCTACGTCGATCGCGTCGAGGAGTGGTTTGGGGGGCGCGTCGTGCCGCCGATGTTCACGCCGCTGAAGCTCCGCGCGCTCGAGTTGACCAATCGGATCGTCGTCTCGCCGATGGATATGTACAGCGCGGTGGATGGGACGCCGACCGATTTTCATCTCGTTCATCTCGGAACGCGCGCGCTTGGCGGCGCGGGTTTGGTATTTACCGAAATGACCTGCGTCTCGCGCGAGGGACGGATCTCGCCCGGATGCACCGGCATGTATCTCCCCGAGCACGTCGAGGCGTGGAAGCGAATCGTCGACTTCGTGCACCAATACTCGCGCGCGAAGATCTGTCTGCAGCTAGGTCACTCCGGGCCGAAAGGCTCGACCAAGGTGATGTGGGACGGGATGGACGAGCCGCTCGACGACGGCAACTGGCCTGTCGTGGGACCGTCCGCGGTCCGGTATGCTCCTGCGAATCAACTTCCCGCGGAGTTGAGCAAGCGCGAGATGGACGAGATCCGCGAGGCGTTCGCGCGTGCCGCGGCGATGGGTCTCGAATCCGGCTTCGATATGCTCGAGCTGCACTGTGCGCACGGCTATCTGCTCTCATCGTTCATCACACCCTTACGCAATCGGCGCGACGACGAGTACGGAGGATCGCTGGAAAATCGCCTCCGGTATCCGCTCGAAGTATTCCGCGCGATGCGCGCCCTATGGCCTGCGGATCGTCCGATGTCGGTGCGCATTTCGGCGACTGACTGGGTCGACGGTGGAATTTCCGGCGACGATGCGGTCGAGATCGCGCGCACCTTTAAACGGGAAGGGGCCGATCTCATCGACGTCTCCACCGGCCAAACCTCGCCCGACGCGAAACCGGTCTACGGCCGCATGTTTCAGACGCCGTATGCCGATAAGATCCGCAACGAGGTCGGCATCGCGACCATGGCGGTCGGCAATATCACCGAGACGGATCAAGTCAACGCGATTCTCGCCGGCGGCCGCGCCGATCTCGTCGCGCTCGGCCGTCCGCATCTCGCCGATCCGTTTTGGACGCTGCATGCCGCCGCGCGGCTCGGTTACCACGATGCGCTCTGGCCGGTTCAGTACTTGCCCGGAAAAGATCAGCTCGAACGGCTCATCGCTCGCGCGCAGGCGGTTACGCCATGAGTTTGGCCGGGCGGCACGCCGTCGTCACGGGCGGAACGCGCGGCATCGGTCGCGCGATCGCATCGCTGCTGGCGCGTGAAGGCGCCCGCGTCAGCATCATTAGCCGCACCCCCAGTGTCACCCCGAGTGCGTCGAAGGGCGACGCTGGGGGTTTTTATCTAACACAATGCGACGTCACCGACGAAAGCCAAGTGCAGGACGCATTCGCTGCATGCCGCGAAGCAAACGGCCCGATCGAAATTCTCGTGAATAATTCCGGCATCGCCGAATCGGCGCCGCTAAAGCGCACGGATCTCGCGATGTGGGATCGCATCATCGCGACGAACTTGACCGGCACGTTCCTTTGCACGCGTGAAGCCGTACCCGAAATGATTGCGGCGGGGTGGGGCCGCATCGTCAACGTGGCGAGCATTGCTGGGCTCCTCGGAGCGCCGTATATTTCTGCATACTGCGCGAGCAAACACGGCGTTGTCGGATTCACGCGAGCGATCGCCGCGGAGCTTGCCGACGGCGGCGTAACGGTGAACGCCATATGTCCGGGTTACACCGAGACCGAGATGATGCAGCGGACCGTCGCCAACATCGCGGCGCGGACTCAAAAGAGCGAACGCGAGGCACGCGAGTTGCTCGCGCAAGCGAATCCCGGGGGACGCATCGCGACTGCGGAGGAAGTCGCGCTCGAAGTCCTCGAGCTTATCGAGGGCGCACAAACCGGCGCCGCGATCGTCATTCCCCGCGAGGTCGGAGGGTGATGCCTATTTCAGCTAAGCGCCGTACCAGCGTAGCATCGGCCAGATGACCGGCAGCGGCGCAACGGGCTCGCGGCAAAGATAGATCGGCGCCGGGCCCTCGACGATCCATTTGTACGGTTCGGAGGACGTGCGTACGAGTCGCACACTGCGGTAGAGGCGTCGTAGCCGTCCGATTTGCGTCGCGCCGATCGCGAGCAGCGTCGAACCGTCGTAGCCGCGCGTGCCCCAAAGGTAATAGTTGTTTTGGCTCGAGATCGGCGGCGGTAATCCGTAGCGCGGCCCGTAGAATTCGAGGCCGCCCGCATCGCCGTACGTGTCGGCGTAGATCGCGGTCCGCGATCGAATCGGCGCCGGAAGCGAAAAGTAGGCGCTTGCGACATCGCGCGCGAGCCGGTCCCAACCGAACTCCTCGGCGAAAACGGGCTGGATCAGGTGCGCCGGCCTGTCATTACGTCCAGTCAAGCCGAGCAGCCTCGTGTACCCGATGAGCGTATCGACCGGAAGTATCGGCAGCGAGAGCGGCATCGCAACGAGCGCGACCGCGACGAGGACTGCGAGAATCGCGGCTCGCACGGCAACGGCGGCGCGCTCCACGACGATGGCGCCGATCGCGAGCAGCGTCGCATAACAGCCGACGATGTAGTATCCTTTTGCATCCAATGCGATTGCGGTGATGAAGACCGCTGCGAAGGCAATCGAGACAAAGCGCAGATCTCGCAGCGTCTCGATCCGAAACGGCGCCGCCAGGCCGGCAATCCAAACAGTCGCCGCGACGGGGTTGGTATAGACGAGTTGTTCGACCGCGAAGGCCGGTGCGTTTCGCAAGAGATCGTACGATTCTAAGAGCAGACCGTTCTGGAAGGCATGACGATGAGTCACATCACCGCCGAGCACCTCGAGAATCGGCCAGCCGTGCGCGGCTTGCCACCCCAGATTCGGCCCGAGGATTGCGATCGCAGCACA
>DASXGO010000225.1:0-5917 GCA_036489055.1 Candidatus Cybelea sp.
CCCTTGATTCTCGCCGCCGGCGAGCCGTCCGAACTCAATCTTGAGGTCGACCAAGAGCACGTCACGGCGCCTCCAGGCATGTGAGAGAATATCGAACGTTAAGCGCGCGAGCTCGGTCATCACTCCGACTTCTTGCGGCGAGGCAATCTCGCGCGCGACGATTTCGTCGGCCGAAATGAGCGGATCGTGCGCGGCATCGTCCTTGAAAAAGAACTCGATCACGCGCGGGACGAGGAGCGTGCCGCGCTGCAAGCTTGGGTTGCGCTTGATGAAGGATCCAGCGGCGACTCCGCGCGTAACGACCTCGAGCGGGATCATCGCGCAGCGGCGCACGACCATCTCGTTGGCGTCGTCGTCTTCGCCGCCGCTCAGGTAATGGGTCGGCAAGCCGCAGAGATTGAGCAATCGGAAGACGCGCGCCGTGGTCTGCGCCGCAAGCCTCCCTTTGCCGGCGATGACATGCCGGCGGGCGCCGTCGCCGGCCGAGATGTTGTCGGTCTGCGCGACGACGAGCTGACTCGGCTGGCCGGGGTTCTCGTAGAGAACCTTGGTCTTACCGCGCGCGACTTCCGTACCTTTATTCACGGTAATCTCTAGACGCGCACTTCGATTTGCCGCGGGAACGGCTGCATCGAGTCGATCCGGTCGGCGAGCAGGCGCGCACGCTGCGGCGCGGTGCCGACGTGAACGCTGGGATCGAGCATTCGTCGAATTTCCGCGGGGTCGATATGCGAGGTGAGCGCGGACTCCTCGCTGAGCAGACGCGCGAGCGGATTATCCTCACCTCGGCCCACGGCCGCCCATGCCTCCATCGATGCACCGCGGAGCAGTTCGTGGAGCCGCTGGCGGTCCCCGCCGGCGCGCGTCGCTTCCAACATGACGCTCTGCGTCCCGGCGAAGGGTGCGTAGGCGCGCACGTTCACAGCGATGCGACGCTCGTCAACGCGTAATCCCTCGACTACCGTGCGAGCGAGCGATACGATCTCGTCGGCGCAGAGCAGCGCTTCGGGCAGTACGATGCGCCGGTTCGCGCTGTCGTCGAGCGTACGCTCCAGGAAATTCGTCGCGGCATTCTGCCACGTCACGTCGGCGTAGGCGGGAAGCAAGCGCGCAAGCGAGTCGATGCGTTCGCAGAGAATTGGATTCTGCTTGAACGGCATCGAAGAGCTCCCGACCTGATGTGCGCCGAACGGTTCCGCAAGCTCGCCGAAGCCGGGACTGGCGAGCACCCGGATATCGGCCGCAAACTTGGAGAGCGAAGCGCCGAGCCCGGCCAACGAAGAGAGCAGCAGGTAATCGAGTTTGCGCGGGTACGTTTGCGTGCTGATCTCGCGCGCGAGAAGTCCGAATCGCTCGAGAACGTACGCTTCGATCTCGGCGGAGCGTCCCGAGTGATCGAGCAGACGCTCGTAGGAGGCCGCGGTTCCGACCGCGCCGCGTAACCCCTTGGCCGTCAGATTGGCGAAGACGAAACGCAGCTGCTCGTCATCGACGAGCAGGTCTTGCGCGTAAGATGCGAGCCGATAGCCGAGCGTCGTGGGTTCGGCGGGCTGCAGATGCGTATAGCCCATGCAGATTAAATCCGCGTACCGCCGTATCTTCGCGCCGAACGCCGCGAGAAGCTCGCAGAGATTCTCGCCGATGAGCGAAAGCGCGAGCCGCAAACGATACGTTTCGACCGTATCCTCAATGTCCATCGAGGTGGCGCCGAGATGAATCTTTCCGCCGCCGTGCCGCGCCTGGCGTGCGAAGACGCGAATCTCGGCCATCAGATCGTGATGGATTTCGCGTTCGATCGCGGCCGCCGCTTCGATGTCGATCTCGCCGGCATGTGCGCGGAGGTCCTCAACCTCGCTCTTCTCGATCAGTCCAAAGGACGACTGCGCTTCGGCGAGCGCAACCCAGACCGCGCGCCAGAGGCGTCGCCGCATCTTCTCTGAAAAGAGCGCGCGAAGCGACGTGCGCCCGTATCTCCACGAGAAGGGCGAGGCGTACGTTTCGTAATCCATGCAGCACTGCGCCCTTCGCTCCCCGGGAAGAGCCGGCCTCGTCACCGTAGAGCATCGGTGATGAAGGGAGTCACAGCCGCGCTGCTCGCTTTGGCCGCGGGCCTTGCCGGCTGCACCAAGAGCGGTCTCTCGACTGCGCAACGGCACTTGTGGACGCAGCCCGGCGTCCTGCGCGTCGCCGTCAACGAAGAGCCGAAGAACCTTAATCCGCTCCTAGCCGGCACCACGGTCGAGATTTTCATCGACCGGTTCATGTTCGAGCCGCTACTCTCGGCCGATCCGGCCGGGAATTCGGTTCCGATGCTCGCTACCGCCGTGCCGGCGCAGTCAAACGGCGGAATCAGCACCGACGGTCTGACGGTACGCTATCGTCTCCGCCGCGACGTCTTCTGGAGCGACGGCGTGCCCGTCACCGCGCAGGACGTGATTTGGTCGTGGCGAGCGATCGAAAACCCGAACAACGACGTCGTCTCGCGTCACGGGTACGATGACGTGCGATCGATCGACGCAACCGATCGTTTCACGGTCGTCGTGCATCTGAAGCGGCGCTTCGCGCCCTTCGTGAATACTTTTTTCGCTGAAAGCGATCAGCCGTATGAGATCCTCCCGGCTCACGTTCTCGCACGGGGCGCCGACATCAATCGCGTACCCTTCGACGCGGCCCCGAGCGTTTCGGATGGTCCGTTTCGTTTCGTCCGGTGGCAGCGCGGCGATCGCATCGTGCTCGATGCCAATCCAAAATTCTTCCGCGGCGTGCCGGGCCTGCGACGCGTTGAGATTCAGTTTGTCGCCAATGAGGACTCGGCGGTCAATTTGCTCGCCACGCACGCGATCGATTACATCGAGCAGCCGTCGATTCAGACCTATCCACGGCTGCGGACGCTTCCCGATGCGCGCATTCGATGGGTCAACGTCAACGGATTTGAAGGCGTCGAACTCAACTGCTCGCACCCCGCGCTGCGCGATCCGCGAGTGCGAGCCGCAATCGCTGCCGCGCTCGACAAGGCGGCGTTCACGCGGCAACTAACCTACGGTCAAGAGACGACCGCCACCGAGGATCTGCCGAACTGGATCTGGGCCTTCGACCCAGGCGTACGTCCCGTGGCCCTCGACCCCTCGGCTGCGCGTACGCTTTTGGCGCGTGCCGGCTGGATCGCGGGCAGCGACGGCATCGCGCGCAAGAACGGACGGCCGCTCGAACTGACGCTGGTGACTGATACGGCAACCGCGACGCATCGGTCGGAAAGCGTGCTGATCCAGGCGGCGCTGCGGCGCATCGGCGTCGTCGTGAGCCTCAAATACTACCCGCTCGATATTCTTTACGCGCCACAGGGAATGGGCGGCATCCAACACGGCGGACGATTCGATCTGCTCGTCTACGGCTGGTATGCGGGCATCGATCCCGACAATTCCTCGCAGCTTACCTGTGACAACTTTCCGCCGCACGGTTATAACGATCCGCGCTATTGCAGTGCGGCAATGGACGCGGCGCAGGCAGTCGCGCTGGCAAGCTACGATCGCGGCACGCGCAAACGGGCGTACTCGCGGGTCGAGCACCTTCTCGCCGCCGACAACCCCATCATCTTCTTCTGGTGGCAGCGACAGCAAGAAGCCATCTCGGTTGATTTTCGCGGCTTCGCGCCCAATCCGGTGATCGAGTCGTGGAACGCGTGGCAGTGGAAGATTTGATCAGCGTCGCGAGAGGCCCGATAGCTCCACGGTAAGACGGTCGACGAAGCTGCGCTGATCGTCGGGATCGTTCCCGGCGCGTCCGGTAACGACGGCTTCGACGCCGCGCAATGCCCGTTCGTACGCCACCCGGGCGCGGCGTTCTCCGGCACGGCGCGCGATCGGCCGCAGTACCCATTCGCGCCAGCGAAAGCGCGCGGGCAGCTCTCCACCCGGACGCGCGAGTTCCCAGAGGCAGAGACACTCCGTAGCGAGCGCGGAGAGCAGCGGCACCGCCGCATTGCGCGGCTCGTCGGCGAAGAGCTCGTGCGCGATCGCAAGCGCTTCGCTCACGCGGCCCTCGGCGAGCGCGCTTGCATATTTGTAGGCTTTTGGATCTTCGATCGAGAGCGCTTCGCGCTCCAAGTCCTGGATCGTAATCTTCTTGCCCGCAATGGCGAGTTTTTCGAGATCGTTACGCACCGTCGCCAAATCCGACCCGCTGCGGGCGAGCTCCGAGAGGACGCGCACATCCGCCTTGGCGTCAAGCCGGTCCAACGTCTCGTCAACGAATCGCGCACGTGCTTCTTCTCCGGCCGTCGTATCGATCCGCAGGGCCGCGCGTCCGGCCATGACTCCGAACGATTGGGGCCCTTTTCCACGGGCTGGGAGGAGGTCGATCAGCAGCAGCGTGCTCCCCTCGGGCACGTTTTGCGCAACCTCCCACAGCGCGTGGCGCGCCGGCGCGCGCATGGTTTGCGCCTCGGAAACGATCACGACGCGGCGATCGGCTAAAAACGGCATCGCTTGCAGCGCCTCCGCGACGCGCGGCGCGTCCGACGCTTCTTCGGCGGAGAACCGCGCGAGATTGAGATCGCGGACGGCCGGCGGCAAGAGACGATCGAGCAGCACCTCGAGCGCGCGCTCGGCCAGGACCCGCTCGGTACCCTCGATGACGACGAGCTTTCCGATTGCCGGCTGCTTCTCGATGAAGTCGTAGAACTTCATCCTTCGACAGCCTCAGGACAGGCTCGTACTGTAGGACGCAGCTCGAGGCCTGGAATCGATTCGCCGTATGGCGGACGCAGAATGCCGTATTCGGTAACGAATGCGGTGACGAGGTGGCACGGCGTGACATCGAAGGCGGGATTATAAACGGTAGCATCGGATGGCGCCGCGCGGGCGCCAGAAAAAGCAGCGACTTCGTCGGCGGGACGTTCTTCGATCGGTATTTCGGCGCCGCTTCCGATGGTGAGGTCGAACGTCGAGCGCGGCGCAGCAACGTAAAACGGGATGCCGTGATGCGCGGCGAGCACGGCAAGCCCGTAGGTGCCGATCTTGTTGGCAACGTCGCCGTTGCGCGCAATGCGGTCGGCGCCGACGATGACCAAATCGACGTGCCGTTCTCGCATCGTGATCGCTGCGGCAGCGTCGACGATCAGCGTGACGTCCACCCCGGCCTCCTGGAGCTCCAAATAGTTCAAACGCGAACCTTGCAGCAACGGGCGCGTCTCGTCGACAAAGACCCGCGGCTTTTTGCCGCCGCGCTGCGCCGCGATGATGACACCGGCCGCCGTTCCGCCGCCGGCAGTGGCAAGCGGTCCGGTATTGCAGTGCGTGAGAATGCGCGCACCTTTCGCGACCAGCTCTAAACCGTGCATCCCAATCGCTTCGTCAATCGCGATTTGTTCTTCGTGAATTCGCTGCGCCTCGCGCAAGGGATCGCCGGCGCCGAGCACGCGATCGACCGCCCATGCGAGGTTTACGGCAGTCGGCCGCGCGGCGCGAACGCGTTGCGCCGCCTTCGCGAATGCTTCGTCCTCGGCGATCGTCGCGCGCAACAACGCGATGCCGTATGCGCCGAAGACGCCGATGCACGGCGCGCCCCGCACGGCCAGCGTCCGGATCGCCTCGACGATCTGATCGGTGGTCTGCGCGCGAACGTACCGCACTTCGTGCGGGAGCAGCCGCTGATCGAGATACCGCACCGCGTCGCCATCCCAGGCGACGATCGTGTAGCCAGGCTCCGTCGAGGGCTTAGACGCCGGCGGGCACCTTAGCCGTGTAACAGGTACGGCAGAATACGGGGCGATCGCCGCGCGGACGGAACGGCACCGTCGTCTCGACGCCGCAGGCAGCGCAGACGGCGGCGAAGCTCGGCCGGTTCGCGTTTCTGCCCAAGGGGCCATCAAGCGTTTGGGATCGCCTGACTTGACGGCAATCGCGGCAACGCAGCGGCT
>DASXGO010000292.1:0-1614 GCA_036489055.1 Candidatus Cybelea sp.
CGGTCGACTCCCGGCAAGTTGAGAATCTTCGGAGCGAGACCAGGATTCGCCAGTTCTCTCTGACGGTCGACGAGCCGCCGACTCATGGCGGCTCGGATGCTGGTCCCAACCCGGTGGAGCGGATTCTGGCGGGATTGGCGACATGCCAGGAGATCACGTACCGCGCTTACGCGACGGCGCTTGGCGTGCCGCTGGAAAACGTTTCGGTCAAGCTCGACGGCGTTCTCGACCTGCGCGGATTTTTCGCCGTCGACGAGCAGGTGCGTCCGGGCTTCACGGGGGTGCAAGGAACCGTGACGCTTAAGAGCTCTGCGACCCAGGAGGAATTGGCGAAGCTCAAAGCGGTGGTTGACGCGCATTGCCCGGTCCTGGACATCCTTCGCGCGCCCGTTCCCGTGAAGCTCGAACTCGCCGCCGCGCCAGTCGCTGTCGCCGCTTAGGGCATGGCGCATTCGGGCGGAATCGCGCATGGCCGCGTCCTGACTTGGGTGAAAGCCGACGGTTTTTCGATAGAAAAACCGTAATAATTCAGTCGCATTAGGGCACTTGGCGCATCGATGGCGGGATCTCAGACCGGGGGGCGGCCAGGAACGGCAGAGGCTCCCAGACGAGTTGGAAGCAGCCGACCAACAGCTATAGCTAGAGCGCGCTGTTTTGAGACGGAAGCGCCCCCACCACCATGCTTCGGCAGCACATTTCTCTAGAAGAGCCGAGATTTGTCCTTGACAAAATCAGAAATATGTGTAGCGTATTCCTCTTGACGGAATCTCGTTCTCGCTCCCCGAAAGACCGGTGGGAAGACAAGAAACCGGGGCTGTTTGAAACGTTGGCCTACAACCTGCCGCGCGAGCCGGAGCGAGGAAGCGATCTTTCTGACTTACATCACCCGCAACCCATTGAAAAGGCTCGATTCGCAAAAATAAACGCTAGTGAACGCTAGCACTTTTACTAGCGTTTAGGCTCATTAGCTTCGTTTCGCTGACCTTTATTTGAAACGAATTCCCGCTTCGGTTGTATCAGGGAGCGCGGTCCGCGTCGGCCTAAACGCAATCTGCGGCTCACGTTGACGGAACCATTCTGGCGATCCAGTCCAGCGCGTCGTCGAAGCGCTCGCCCATCGCGAGATGGATGGCGTCCTCGACGCGCCAGAACTCCTTGGGCGGATTGGCGAGCGCGAACAGTTTCTCGCCAAAACGGATGGGCACGACCCTGTCCTTGGTCCCGTGCACGATCAGCGTCGGCACGTTAACCGAGCCGATCAGCAAGTCGTTGCGGAACGGATCGCGGAGCAACGCGCGAACCGGAACGAACCAGTACGTGGCCGCCGCGACGTCGGCGATCGACGAATAGGGCGAGTCGAGCACGAGCGCGCCAACCTTGTGGCCCGCGGCGAGCGCGACCGCGACCCCGGACCCAAGCGACTCGCCCAAGGGCACGATGCGCTCCGGCGCGACGCCACTCGCGATCGCCGCTGCATAGGCCGCTTCGCCATCGAGTTTGAGCCCGCGTTCGCTGGGTCGGCCGGTCGAGCTGGCGTAGCCGCGATATTCGATCGCCAGCAATCCCATGCCCGCCTTCGCGATGGCGTGAAAGCGCTCGACGCGCAGGTCGATT
>DASXGO010000305.1:0-3689 GCA_036489055.1 Candidatus Cybelea sp.
ATCGAACGAAGCCGCATCCTGCATTGAACGTAGTGGAGTGACTTGAGCTCCGCCGCTATTACAAGCCGTGAGGACTAAAACAACTGCGCAAACGGCGAGCGCATAATGACTAGAATCACCTGATTTCATCTATTTTGCTCCTTTCGCAGATGCGTCGCCGGCGTCGGATAGTGCAAGACGCTAGGTGACTGTCGGGATTAAAAACCAAGAGTGCCCGACCATTGATCCTTGTACGTGCTGCCAGAGCACTGAAATGTGACGTTTCCTGTGCCGATTCGCATGATGTTGTATCCGCTCGCATTATCGACCGTAGAGGTTTGCGAAGGGGCGTCCGAACAGCCAGTGATTCTTTAGCTGCATTCGCATGTTTTCGGGCAGCGTGATCTTAGGTGCGTACGATCCGGTGTTCGTCACGTCGGCTTTCTTGCCGGGGATTAACAAGGCCGCGACTACGCTGCCGGTCTTCACGTCGTAGACGGCGCTGGCGATTTGCCCGCTGTTGTTGATATCGCCGCCGTAAATGAGAGACATTTTCGAGTTCGGCGGAACGAGCAGGTTGAGGTCGGTCATCGAACCGTTCTGCCAGATGAACCCGCGACAGTTATAGCTCGCGTCGCACGACTGTCCAACAATCTGACCCTTGTCGTTGATCCCGAAAGCAAAACTCGAGGCGTCGCCGGGTAGCGTGCCGAGGTCGGTCATCACGCCGTTTTGCCAGAGGTAAGCGTGTTGGGTCAGATCTCCGGGAAGGTCCGACGCGCCCACGACCTGACCACGGTTATTGATGTCATTTCCAACGTTGCCTTCGCTGCCGCCCAGGTTACCGAGGTCGATCGCCGAGCCGTTCTGCCAGAGCACGGCGTGAATCGGATTCAGGGGAAAAACACATAAACCGGAAACTCCGACGACCTGCCCGTTCTGGTTAGTTGAGAGTGCAGCCGAGACAATGTCGCCGGAGTACGGTGGCAAAGCTTGGACCTTGCCGTTAGGCTGCCAGATCGTCGCGTAGTAGTCGAAGACTTGCGGTGCCTGACACCTCTGGTCTTGGGTGCTGGTTTCCGCTACGCCGATAATCTGGTCGCGGTTGTTCACGTCGTCCGCCACGCCGTTGTTCCCGCCCAGCGTCGGAAGCGGCGTCATCACGCCGTTTCGCCAGCGAAATCCGAGGCAGATGCGCGAGTTGCCGTCTTCGCACCAGTTCTCGTCATACGGATCGGTTTGCGAGGCGTCAGAGAGTCCCGAGATCACGCCACGGTTGTTGTGGTCAAAGGCATTGACCGCGCTGTTTGGGCCGCCGAGCGTGCCGAGATCAGTCTTGTGCCCGACCTGCCAGAGCGCGGCATGAAGAACCTTGTTTCCGCTCAGTTCCGCCCAGCCGGTGACCCAGCCTCTGTTGTTGATGGCATTGGCGTTGCTATACGTCCCGCCGAACGTTCCCAGGTTGACGACGTTGTAGTGAGTGACGCTTCTCTGACCCGATGAGTCCGGTGCGGTTCGGGTAACGGTCTCCGGCGCCGCTCCCGCGGGAGCGAAGCTCGATGGTGCCGAGCCGTTGCTACAACCCGCAAAGATCGCAGCGGCCGCCCAGGACGCGCTGAAGACCAGAAATGTTCGGAAATCCGAGATTCGCATCGCAGTGCTCCTCCATAGTTAGACGTAGACTTTTGCCTAGTCGCGATGCAAAGCGTAGTGGCAAACGCGCCGCGGGCGCATCGGACAAGCGGACAACTCGAGTCGCACAGTTGAGGGCTACGTTTGAGGAGGCTGCCCCCTCGGGCTCGAAGATCACCATCACCGTGGAAGACGACGAGCGAGTCATAACCTCGCCCGCCTTCGGGACGCTCCTGCGGCGCTACCGGCTCGCGGCAGGGCTCTCGCAAGAGGCGCTTGCCGAGCGCGCCCGGATGAGCAAAGACGGGATCAGCGCCCTCGAGCGTGGGTACCGCCGTACGCCGCAACACGAAACGCTCGCGCTTCTGGCCGGCGCGTTGGCGCTCGATGAAGAACAACGCTGTGCGTTTGATACGGCGGCCGCGCGTCCGGAGCGCGGGCGCCAAGGACGGGCTTCGGTCACGATCGGTCCCTGGCTCGGTGCCGGCACGTCTTTTCCGCCGCTCGCCCTGACGAGCTTCATCGGACGAGAGGCCGACGTCGAAGAAATCACTGCGCTCGTGCGCGAGCATCGGCTGGTCACGGTAACCGGACCCGGCGGCGTCGGCAAGACTCGAATAGCACTCCAGGTTGGAACGATGCTGAACGAGGAGGCTGAGCGCGCGGTCTGCTTTGTCGCCCTTGCGCCGGTAATGGATGCTGCGTTGGTCGTCACGGCCGCTGCGTCGGTGCTCGGCTTGCAGGAAGTACCGAATCACCCGCTGCTCGAGACCTTGATCGCATTTCTAAAGAACAAGACGATACTGTTGATTCTCGATAACTGCGAGCACGTTATTTCCGCAGCCCGGTCTGCCGCGGAAGCGATGTTGCTCAACTGCCCCGGCGTTGCGATTCTTGCGACCAGCCGCGAGCCGTTCAAAGCCGCGGGCGAGCGCGCCTATCGGCTGCGCTCCCTGGACGCAAACGAAGCGGCGGAGCTGTTCGTCGATCGCGCTCGCGCAGTCGATTATCGCTTCCCGCTTACTGACGAAAACGCAACGATGGTAACCGAGATTTGCAAAGCTCTGGACGGAATTCCACTGGCGATTGAATTGGCCGCCGCGCGAACAAACGTGCTGTCGCTTCGGGCGTTGGCAAAGCGGCTGGAGGATAGTTTTCAGATTCTTACCGGCGGAGAGCACAAGGCGTTACCTCGCCAGCAAACCATGCGCGCGACAATCGAATGGAGCTACGACTTGCTCTCACCGAGGGAGCAGCGGATTTTGGAGCGCCTCTCGGTTTTTGCAGGAGGTTGCAGCCTCGCAGCTGCCACGGCAGTCTGCGCGGGCGAAGATGGCTCCGAAGCCGATACGCTCCGTCTTGTATCGTCGCTCGTCGACAAGTCACTGTTGATCGCGGACGTCGAGAGACGCGAGCCGCGTTATTGGCTGTTGGAATCGTTTCGGGAGTATGCGCGTGAGAAGCTCGCGAGCCGCGGCGAACTCGAAGTCGTTGCACGCCGTCACGCGCTGGCGTGCCTCGCGTTGGCGGAACAGCTCGGTCGAGCGTACGACGCCGGGCCGGACGAAATCTGGCGCCTGCTAGTGCGCGAGGAACTGGACAACTGGCGAGCGGCGCTGCGATGGACGCTGACTGAGCGCGGCGACGCCCTCGTGGGGCAACAACTGGTCGGGCGGCTAAGCCTGGCATGGAGGTACTTTGCCCGCATCGAGGGACGCCGTTGGATCGGTTTGGCGCTCGAACTCGTTGACGACCGAACGCCGGCGGGCGTGCTCGCGAGCCTCAGCTACGCGGAGGCAAATGTCGCATGGTTTCTTCGCGAACATAGAATGCAGCTCGCGATCAGTGAAACGGCCATTGTGCGCTATCGGACTGCGGGCGACGCGCTCGGCATCGCTCGCGCCCAAGATGTCTCGGCTGCCGCGCTGTTGTCTCTTGGACACTTTGCCGAGGCTAAGACTTTGGCGGAGGAAGGCCTTGCGTTTGCTCGCCTCGCGGGGAATCAGGTACTCGCCGCAAGCATAATGCTTACGCTTGGATCAGTTAGCGCGAATCAAGGCGAGTTCGCTCAGGGGCGT
>DASXGO010000328.1:0-10141 GCA_036489055.1 Candidatus Cybelea sp.
ACGTATTTCTGCGTCGCGCACTCTTAGCAGCGGCGCTTTTTGCAATTGCGGGCTGCAGCGGCGGCGCGTCGCCGCAGTCGGCCGCGCTTCCCTCACAAAATGCGCCGGTGTTCGTACACCGCGGCGTCCCGTTTGCGGTGCCGATGCTGCGCAGCGCCGCGAGAAGCACGACGGGCGGTTATCCCACGAAGAAGTCGCTTGTATTTGAAGGCGACCAAATGGAGACCGCCGTGAATATCTATCAAACCGCCGATCTTTCGAGCAATCCGCCGCCGATCGCTACCATTCACGTTGCGAGCGGATGCCCATACGGCATGGCTATCGACAAGAAAGGCACGCTGTACGTGGCGGACAACTGCTTCAGCGGCGACGTCGAAGAGTACCCGAAGGGCTCGACGACGCTGAAAACGACGATCACCGACGGCATCAGCTATCCACTTGGTCTGGCAATCGACAAATCGGGAACGCTCTACGTGAGCAACTATCCGGCCGCGATCACGGAGTATCCGCACGGCAGCACGTCACCGTCGAAAACGATCACCGGTGGCGGCCTAACCGACCCATTCGGACTCGCGCTGGACAAAAAAGGTAATCTCTATATCGCTGACTTTGGTGCCGATGCGGTTTTCGAGTTGCCGGCCGGCTCGTCGAGCGTCACCAACCTTAACCTGCAGAGCCTCGGTGAGCCGCTCGGTCTCGCCATCGACCAGAAATCCGGCACGCTGTGGGAGACGGCCGGCTCCACCAGTAACGTTATCAACGTCTATCAACTCGGAGGCTCGGCAAGCCCCATCATGACGATAACCGGCAACGGCGATCCCTACGCGATCAGCCTTGAAAATAAGGGAAAACCGAAAGATGAAGTCGTCGAGTCCGACATTACGACGGACGCCGTGTATGCCTTCATGCCGGGTTCGTACACGCCGTACGCGACGCTCTCGAACGGCATCTCGCTGCCTACCGGACTCCTTATCGCAAAGCCGTAAGAAACGGAATCGCTACCCAAGACGAGCCCGCTCCGGCGGGCTCGTTCCATTGCCTCTGAGGAGCCGGCGTGCATTGCTAAGAATAGAAACGATGTGGAGTGGAGCTTCGACCCGCGCTGGGAGGACGCCGCCGAACGGGTCCGCGCGGAGATTCGGCATGCGCTCGAAGCGCACCAGCGTGCCGACGCGATCCTGCGGCTCGACATGATTTACGCCGAGCTGGTCTCCAACGCGATCCGGCATGCACCCGGCACGATTGAGATCGCCGTCGAGTGTCAGAACTCGGGCGGCGACGTCACGCTGCACGTCCTCGATCGTGGGCCGGGCTACCGGCTCGATCCGCATTTGCCGAGCGACATCTTTAGCGAGGGTGGTCGCGGGCTCTTCATCATCTCGACGTTTGCGGACGGCTTTATCGTCGAAGAACGCTGCGACGGCGGCAGTCATGCCCGCATCGTCCTCAAGCCCGGCGCCGAAATGGCATGAAACTCGCCTATCACGTCGTCGACGTCTTCACGACCACGCCGCTGGAAGGGAACGCGCTCGCGGTCTTCCCCGACGCGAGCGGCGTGGATTCCGTAACGATGCAGCGGGTCGCGCGAGAGCTGAACTTATCCGAGACGACGTTCGTACTTCCGGCGGAATCGACGGCCGAGACAACGAGGGTGCGGATTTTTACGCCGGAATCGGAGCTGCCGTTTGCGGGCCACCCAACGATCGGCACGGCGTACGTCCTGCGACGGCTGGGGATGGTGCCGCCTGAGGCGCAGCGATTCATCTTGAGCGAGAACGTCGGGCCGGTGCCGATCCGCGTGGACGCGGGCGACGATCCGATTCTGTGGCTTACGACGCCGCCGATCCGGAAGCTCGGAGAACTTGGGCGCGAACGCTGCGCGCGTGCCCTTTCGATAACGCCGGAACGGCTCGTGCCCGGCGTTCCGTGCGAAATTCTTTCCGCCGGCAATGCGATCGCATTCGTTGCCGTGCGGGACAGCGCGGCGGTGGACGATGCGCGCGTCGACAGCGCGCTTTTGCGCGATCTGTTGCGGGGCAGTAAGAACCGCGTATGCATCTTCGTCTTCGCGCCCACGGAAGGCGGTGCATACTCGCGGATGTTTGCACCGCTGCTTGGCGTACCCGAAGATCCCGCTACCGGCAGCGCGACCGGTCCGCTAGCGGCTTTCATGATGAAGCACGGCCTAGCTTCGAGCGCCGATGGAACGCGCTTCATCAGCGAGCAGGGCGTCAAAATGGGTCGTCGCAGCCTTTTGCACGTTCTGATCAACGGCGAACACGGCAAGCACGCGATCGAGGTCGGTGGGAACGTCGTGCACGTGGCGGAAGCTGCGATGCATTTGTGAGGCACCCTAAATGAAGAGTTTGAAGCGTTCGATTCCGATTGCAGTCGTCGTCGTTTTCGCGATTGTTACCCAAGTTGGCGCGCAGACGGGCGGGCTTAGCGGTACGTCCTGGCAGCTGGTCCAGATTCAAAACGCCGACGGCACGTCGGAGCGCCCCGACGATCCGGCCAACTTTAGTGTCGAGTTCGGTGCTGACGGAAGCGTCATCGCGCGGTTAGACTGTAATCGCGGGCACGGAGCCTGGAAGTCGGCGGCGCCGGGCCAGATCGAACTCGCGCCAATGGCGCTCACGCGCGTGATGTGTTTGCACCCCGAACTTTCCGATCGCATGGCTAGGGATTGGTCGAGCATGCAATCCTATGCGATCGAGGACGGGCACTTGCGCCTGACACTATCAACGGGCGGGTATTACGAGTTCGAACTGTTCGTACCGCCCAGCCCCGAACCGTCCCCAGGCCAACAATCGTAGCGTGTGGTTCCCCGCTCAAGACGTCAGGAAACCGCGGTTGCGGAGCCAGTCGATCGTGACGGTCGAATAATCCGGTACCAATTGCCACGACGTTTTCGTATCATCGCGATAGCCGGTGGGTGAAATAAAGAGCGAGTGGCCGGCTCCCGGATAGACCTTGACGGTGAGATCTTTCATGCCGGCTCGCTTGAAATCGGCTTCGAGTTGCGGTGCATCGTGCGCGACGTCGACCGCGCGATCGTGTGCGCCGTAAAGCGCGAGTGTCGGCGAGGTGACGCGCACAAGGAAAGGCTGCGGGTCGAAAACGTCGGCGCGCCGCATTCCTTCGAGCACCGGCGTCGGCGGTGGGAGCGTCATATTCGGCTGCAACCCTAGCGCCGGGAGCCATGTTTGGGCCTTCGACGCGGCGTAGAGGGCGCTCGCGCTCTCCCAACTGCCGGTCCCGTCGAGGGCAGCGAGCATCGCGGAGACGAGCTTAACGGCTTGCGCGATCTGCGCGTCGTCGTAGCCGGCGCGCTGCACTCGCTGGGCAACCTCGTACTCGATGTTCGCCTGAAGCGTCGAAGCCGGCGCGCCGATGAGCAACATAAACGCGATCGGACGCTGCGTCGCAACGATGGGCGCGGTCCATCCCCCGTTACTGAACGCCCACAGCCCAATCCGCTTCGGATCGACCTGCGGATCCGACCCGATCGCATCGTAGATCGCTTCTACGTCCGCCGCCCGCTGCATGGGTCCGTTGTCGTGCCAAGATCCGGCCGATTCACCGGTTCCGCGCTGGTCGTACGTGACGACGTTGACGCCGTTGAGTACGTAGAGCGGCGCGAGGAAACCCATCTCGCGCGTCTGAGCGTCGTTGCCGTGAATCAGAATGACGGTCGTGCGCTTGCGGTCGTCGATGTAATAAAGCGACACGCCGAGTGGACCTTGTGGCGCCCGCACGATCGAGCGTCGCTCGAAAATTCGCTGCTTGAGTTGCCAGCCCCCCGGGATCGCTGTCATGACGCCGGCGGTTTGCCGTTGCGGATCGAGCCAGTTGACTTGCGGTCCATCGGACTCGACATCGAGCGCGGCGTAGAGCGTGCGGCCCGACTCGTCCGCATATGCTCCCGGAACCACCGACGGCTTCGAGGGCGTCGCGGCGGCGAGAAGCGCGGCGAGGGCGAGCGCGGCCGGAACGAGCATATCGTCGTTAATACCTTGCCGGTACGCCCCAATGTTTCGTCTTCGGGGGAGTTGGCTTCGTGGGTCTAAATAGGGTTAACCAAGGGGAGGGCTTTGCCCGTGAACAGTGTTCTTCGTTTGCGGCAATCTTTGGCTGCGGTCGCCGCCATAGTGCTGGCCGCTTGTAATGCGGCGCAGAACGTATCGCCAAATGTTGGTGCCGGTTCAAACTCTCGTTTAGGACCGACTCGCATAATTGTCAATCATGGAAGAAGGTTCACCGCGGTGTACACCGGGAGTTATAGCAAGTCTGGAGACTGTTCCGCCACGGCTATGTTTACCTATAAAGGCACTGGAAACGCAAAGCTCTTGCACTCGAGCAGCGAGCAGATCAAGCTGACGTGGTACTGCGGCTCGCAGGATGTGACAGGTTCGGCAACGCTGACGAGCGATCGAGTTTCGCGAGATAGTATTACCGCGAACGTAAGCAGTACGGATTTCAAGTCTCCTTGCTACGACTTCACCATGTCGTTCACGATCAGCGGCGGCACCGGTAGATTCCGGCGCGCATCGGGCAGCGGCACTATCGCTTTGCACCGGCCTTCCAGTGAATGTCTCTCGTACTCGTATAGCGACAAATGGAGAGGCACGCTGAAGTTCTGACGCGCAGCGGTCCTTAAAACACCAGGCAAGGCCAAATGGACGAAGATTACGTTATTGACAAGCCCTGGGTACGTTGGCGTAGACGACTGGTCATTGGCGTCTTGCTTCTAGGTGTTGTGGTGTTAGCGTGGGGCCTTGAAGTCGTCTATGATCAGTGGCGTGCCAGTACAGGGCCAAGTGCGTGGTTTATGGTGAAGACATTTCCTGCCCGACGGTCCGCCAGAGAAGATATTATTGGTGAGGGTTATCAAACTCAGCACGAGTGTGAAGAGGCGCTTAAAGCGCTGTCAAAAACTTCTGGTGTAGCCCTTCCGGGATGTCAAAGACTGTTACTCACTGACGCAGCGAAGATTGCTGGTCATCCGGGGGTGCTGGCACCCGTCTCTCAGTAGACGTACGAACACCATCGTGATGGTGGGCGGTACATGGATTGAACATGTGACCTCTTCCGTGTCAAGGAAGCGCTCTCCCACTGAGCTAACCGCCCGTCGCGGCTTCGGATTCGCAGCTCCGCCTTGCGTACCTGCCGCATGCGACGTTTGACAAGACGTTTGCGCGCGTGATAAATTGGCGCGTACTACTCGCTCGTCAAACGGAGGCACAATGGACAATATCGTTCTGCTTACCTCCACCACGCCGCAAAACGGCGTTGGGTCGACGTGCTTTGGGCTTTCAGAGGGCATGGCATAGGCGCTGCAGCGTTTAGCCCCTGAAGGCCTCCGCGATCGACCGGAGGCCTTTTCAATTTCCGGTTTTAGTACTCTTTTTCTCACGAGGTGGATCATGGAACTTTGGCATGAAGCCGAGATCCGGATTCGCCGTGACGATGCCCTCGAAAATCGCCGCCGCAGCCGGCTTTCGCGGCTTGCCGCGAGCGGACGAAGTCCGAGGGCGCGCATGCACATCGCCGACGGTGCGCAGGCGATGAGCGATGCACTAGCTGCGCTCGCGCGCAGCTTGCGGGACGGCGAAACCGCATAAACGGCTAGGGTAAGGCGCCGGCGACGGGTGTGTCGGCGCCCTGCCACATTTTTTCGAAGCGCGTGCGCGTCGCGGCGGCCTCCGTAGGTTGACCCGCAGCGCCCAGAGCTTGAGCGAGGCCGTAAAGCGCGCGCGGATCGTTTGGATAAAGTTGCAGGGTTGCTTTAAATGCCGTAACGGCGCCGGTGTTGTCGCCGCGACGAAGCGCGAGCGTGCCCAATGCCTCATCGGCTGGTATCCACGGAATTAACTCGCCGCCCAATCCGCTCTGCTGATTCGTGCGCGCTCGTTCGAGCCAGCGCTGCGCCTCCTCATAGTTTGCTTGCGCTTCTTCGAGGCGCGCGAGGAAGAGCTGCGGCAAGTACCCTTGCGCAAAATTCGTCGCAGGAATGTCTTTTACCAGCGTGCGTGCTTCATCGTTTCGCCCCAAGTGCAGGGCCGCTAGTCCGCGAACGCTCTTGGCGGCGAATTCATTTCCCGCCGCGGCATAGGCCGCCTCGTAACGGCCGAAGCGCAAAGCCGTCAGCGCGGCGAAGCGCTGCCCGAAGGCCGCCGTCATCCGTTCGCTCCAACGTTGAGCGTCGCCGTAGTTGCCGAGCATCATTGCGGCCGAATATCCGACGGCGACGTCGTGCTTCTCGTAGTGCTGCGTATGGAGCGAATCGGCGTCGCCCTGGAGCTGTGCCATCAGGACGTACGCGCGATCGCTGGATCGCAGCGCCGCAGCGTAGTCTCCGGTTTCGATCCAGTAGTGTGCCGGCATGTGGGCCAAGTGCTCGGCTTGCGGCGCGAAGTTGGTTGCGTCGAGGCGCTGCGCGCACGGGAGCGCCGGCGCGCGATCCGGCGCGAGGTCGTAAAGATGGATGCAGAGGTGGTTGGCCATCACACTCGACGGATCATCGTGCAGCACACCGTCGACGAGCTTCAGTGCGGTGCGCGAGCCGTCGTCGGCCAAGCTTCCGTTTTCCCATTCCAATCCGCCGTGCTCGAGAAGCGCTTCCGCGGCAATCAGCCTGACGTTTTCATCGTGCGAGGATTCGGCTAGAGAAAGCATCGCGTGGCGATAGGCTTGGTCGTCAGCGGCCCAATCGGCAAACGTACCTTTATAACGCAGCGCCATGGCGGCGATCATGCCTCGCTCCAGGGAGCTTGCGCCGGCGTCCATTGCCGCAGCTTTGCGACTGGCGTCAGCAGCAGCCGTAAAGCGCTCTTGCGTGATCGGCGTGTTCAAGTCGGGACCTTTGGAAAGCGCGACGCCCCAATACGCCATTGCCGACTGCGGGTCGAGCGCGGCCGCTTGCGTGAAGTCGCGCACCGCATCGTCGCCGTTGTACGCATAATAGAGGAAGAGGCCGCGGTCGAACGCCGCTTGCGCTTGCGTATTGTTCGTGGAGAACTGCAGGTGGGCGGACGCTGCCGCTGCCGCGGCAAGAACGACTGCGAGCAAAGTCACCGCGAACCTTGTTCAACCGCTGCGTCGCGCGTTCCGCGCTAGACAAGCGCCCCTGGGTAGGGTACGATTCGCTTTTGTCCAAGGAGCCGCTACCGGTGCGGGCGCGTAGCTCAGCGGGAGAGCATCCGCTTCACACGCGGGGGGTCGCTGGTTCGATCCCAGCCGTGCCCACCACCGTCGGCGGTTGCCAGCCTTGGCGCTGTAGCTCAGTTGGTTAGAGCGTCGCCCTGTCACGGCGAAGGTCGTGGGTTCGAGCCCCATCAGCGTCGCCAGATTGTCGTCGAGCGCATCGCGTCGAAAACGGTGCGCTCGGCGTCCGCCAAGGTAGCTCAGTTGGTAGAGCACGCGCCTGAAAAGTGCGGTGTCGACGGTTCGATTCCGTCCCTTGGCAAATAGGAGAGAGGCCCGGCTACGCCGGGTCTCTTCGTTTCGGCCGATGCGCCCAGCACAGTGCCGTAACGCCTGGCACTCTCTTAGGTTAAGAAGAAGACATGCGATGATGCGTTAGTCGCGTAGCGTTCGGTCGAAGAATTCGACGGTCCGCCGCCACGCGTCTTCGGCGGCCTCGCGATCGTAATGCCCGAGTCCCCCGGCGCCCGGCGTTCCGGTATTGTAGAAGCCGTGCTCGGCGTCGTATCGGTGAAACTCCGGTGCGGCGCCCGCGGCTTGGAGTTTGCGCTCGAGCTCGTCGACTTTCGCGATCGTGAAAAACTCGTCAGCGCTCGCCCAATGCCCCTGAACCGGAACGGCGATCTTCGAGGCGTCGCCGGCTTCGGAAGGCGGGAAGCCATACCACGCACTCACCGCGTCGAACGCGCCGGGCTGCAACGCGCCCAGCATCGCTAGCGCGCCGCCGATGCAGAAACCCATTGCGCCGACGCGCTTGGCACCGTGCTCGCGCAAATAGCGCGACGCACCGATCGTATCTTGGGTCGCGGCATCCTTGAAATCGAGGTCCTGCACGAGATGCGACGCCTCGTCACGCGTCGCCGCGCTGCGGCCGCGGAAGAGGTCCGGAACCAGCACGTTAAAGCCGTGCGATGCGAGGCGGTCGGCAGTCGCCTTGATGCGATCGTCGACGCCCCACCACTCTTCGATCATCACGACGCCCGGAGAGCCGCTCTGCGCGGCCGGCGCGAAATACCCGGGCGCCTTCTTTCCGTCAGGCCTCGTGAACTCGATCGTCGAGCCCATCAGCGGCTTTGAACCGATGCGACCTCTTCGGCATCTTGCCGGTCAAGATTTGCTGAGCGCTCGCGCACCAGCCACTCGTTTGCGGCGCGTATGTCTTCGTCGCGAACGCGGTCGCTGAACCATGCGAAGAGCGACTCGTCGGTTGGATTGCGACGCAGCGCCTCGTTGAACTCGTCAGCCGTAATCCCCCATCGTTCCATCATCCCTTGGTCCATCGGACAGGGATAGATGTAATCGTAGATCGTCCCGGCAGCGGCGGCTCGTCCTTTGTCGGCCGCGCGCGCCAGCCAAAACGCGTCGCCGATTGCTTCGCGCCCACGGCGCGGAAAGGTCTTTCCATCACGAAAATCGGTAGGCATGCGCCACATAATACGCACCGGTTGCGGCGGGTTGCGCCGGGAACCCAGCGAACGGTCCCCTCGTGACGGAGCGGAAGGCGGCGATGCCGCGTCACGAGCCCCGATGGCACGCGTCGCTGGCGGTCTTGGCAGCGGTGCTGCTCTATATTACGTTGCCGCCCCGCCTTACGATCGGACCGACTTGGATTGCGCCGATGTTGGTGCTCGTCGTGCTGATTCCGCTCTCAATTTTCTCGCCGCACCGACACATCGAGACGCGCCGCTCGCGCTTTGCGAGCATTATACTCATCGCGATCGTCAATTTCTTCAATCTCGTCTCCGTGCTGCTGCTCGTTGCGTCGTTCTTTCGCCCGGAGCAGCGCGCGCTGCACCAACCCGGCTTTCTTTTGCGGATCGGGGCGCAGATTTGGTTTACGAACATTCTAGTCTTCGCGCTGTGGTATTGGGAGCTTGACGGCGACGGCCCCGATGCGCGCGCGCACGCGGGTTCGGCAAGTGAAGTGCTCAACGCCGATTTTCTCTTTCCACAGATGGAAGTCTCCATCGTCGGCGGCGAAGGCCCGTCGAGTTGCATCGACCCGCACTGGAAGCCGCAGTTCTTTGACTACTTCTATGTCGCATTCACAAACGCAACTGCGTTTAGCCCGGCCGACGTCATGCCGCTCAGCCGCTGGGCCAAGGCGCTGATGACCGCCGAGGCGCTCATCTCGCTCATCACCATTGCGATCGTGCTGGCTCGCGCGATCAGCCTTATCGGCTGAATCATGCAGCACGCCCAACCCGGCGCGCGAAGGGCGTGTTGTAGGACGGGGTATGGATCGACTCGAAGCGGGTGCCTCGCCGCGGGTATGATGTAATGGTAGCCTGCGACCTTCCCAAGGTTGATGCGTGGGTTCGATTCCCACTACCCGCTCCAGGCAAGCATGTTCGGTGGCGACGTAGCCAAGTGGTAAGGCAGGGCTCTGCAAAAGCCCCATTCGGCAGTTCGAATCTGCCCGTCGCCTGAAGATTCTGCGACGTGACGCGCATAGCAGTCGTCGGCGCAGGCGCAATTGGAGGTTTTCTCGCGGCGGCCCTCGCCAAGTCGGGGCTGCCGGTTGCCGTTGTCGCTCGCGGCGCGCACCTCGACGCGATCCGGCGGCACGGCTTGCAGGTTCGCAGCGACCTGGGCGATTTTTCGGTGCAGGTCGAGGCAACCGATGACCTGCCCCGGCTCGGCGGCTTCGATGTACTGCTGCTGACCTTCAAGGCACATCAGTGGCCGGGACTACTGACGCAGCTGGCGGCAGTGCCCGGCTCTCCGGCGATCGTGACGCTTCAGAACGGGCTTCCTTTTTGGTACGTTCGTAAGCCGCCGCTCTCCAGCGTCGACCCCGGCGGCGCGATCGGGCGAACGTTCGGCGACGAGCGGATCATCGGCGGCGTCGTTCATGTTTCGGGTCATGTCCCGGAGCCGGGCGTCATCGCGCAAAGCGGTGGTTTGCGCTACATACTCGGCGCGCCGGGTGGTG
>DASXGO010000335.1:0-3928 GCA_036489055.1 Candidatus Cybelea sp.
GATCGTCCAGACGATCTCGGGCCTCATCATCGCGCTGGGCATTGGGGCGATGATTTACCACGGCTTCGCCGGCGGCAACGGCTTCCACGCCAATCGGATGCTGCGGCTCGGGCTGTCGTTCACCGGCGGTACCGACATCACTGTGAAGTTCACCCAGCCGACCACCGCCGATAAGGTTAAACAGGCGCTCTCGAGCCTGGGCATGTCCGAAGAATCGGTCACGACCGCGGGTTCCGACGGCAAAGGTTTCATCATTCAGACGCAGACCGCATTCGCGAATAATTCCGCGCCCGTTTGGGCGGCGCTCAACACGGTCGCGCCGGTCGACCGCGCCGCGTCGCAAATAACGTCGGTGGGTCCGTCGCTCGGCCGCGAGTATCTCACCAAGGCGCTTTGGGCGCTCGTAATTGCGCTCAGCATCCAGTTCGTATACATCGCATTCCGATTCGGCTGGAACTACATCTTCGGCTTGGTCACGGTCATCGCGCTCGTGCGCGACGCTTTGATGATGATCGGCATCTACGCGCTTGCGGACAGGCGCGCCGACGACGCCTTCTTGGCTGCGGTGCTGACGGTCATCGGCTACTCCGTCATGGACACAATCGTCATCTTGGACCGAATTCGCGAGAACACCAAGCTGATGGCCGGCGCGCCGTACGACAGGATCGTCAACGAATCGATCAAGCAGACGATGACGCGCTCGTTCAATACGCTGGCAACGGTCGTGATCACGCTCGTCGCCCTGCTGGCGCTCGGCGGCGGCAGCCTCAAGAACTTCGCGTTCGCGCTGCTCGTCGGTATCTGCTCGGGCGGTTACCATTCGATCTTCTACTCTGCGCCGCTGGTGCTCGTCTTCCGGAAACGTCAGCTCGAGGCTGCCGCGCGCCGCCGTCGCGCCGGGCTCGCGCACGACCGGACGGTCACCGCGCGTTCGCGTTCGGACTCGACGGCGTTGCAGAGCCGCAGCGGCGTCGCGCGCGAGGACATCGTTGCCGCGCGCCGCGACCGCCGGCAAAAGGCAAAAGCCGCACGCAACACCACGCAGGCCGCTCCCGCGCGCTATCGCAAGAAACGCGCCGACGCGAGCACCGGAGTCGCGCTCGAAGAACCGTACGCCGGTGAAGAGGTAATCGATCCGCTCGACGCGCAGGAAGCGGGGTTGCACGATGCGGCGTTGGAGCAAGGCCACGAAGAGATCGCGCTCAACCTCGAAGACATCCCTTCGTCAGCCTCAGGGCAAGGCGAAGAGCGCCGCGAAGAAGGCCCCGGCCACTAAAGCGTTACCGCCTCCGACACCGTCGGAGGCAGCCTTCGAAGCCGCGCTGCGCGCGTTTGATGCCTCGACCCCTCGTCCCTCGTCCCTCGACTCCGCTCGGGATGACACGGTCGGGTTGACACGCTCAGCGCAGGCTGAGTTAGCAACGGCTGAACGTGCCGGCACTTTCATCGACCGCGTTTTTGCGCAAAGCGATGAGTATCTGAGCGATCCGTACTCTACGATCGGCGACGCGGCTCACTTTCACACGAAGCTTGCCGGCGTTTCGTTCGAAGGACGGCAAGATATCATCGCGGGTCTGCTCGCAGGCGCCACGCTGCAGCTGCTGCGCCGGCCGGAAAACCCGCACGACGCAAACGCTATCGCCGTCCATTACGGCGATCTTCAACTCGGTTTTTTCAACCGGCGGCTTGCGGCACACATCGCGCCGCTCATGGATCGCGGCGTACGTTACGCGGCGCGCGTCGCATCGCTGACGGGCGGCCCTTCGTCCCTCGACGGAGCCTGTCCTGAGCGAAGTCGAAGTGCTCGGGATGGCTTGGGACAGGTTAAACACCGCGGAGTGAATATTTTCGTCGAGCGCGTTGGTGTGGAGCGCCGCCAGAGAGCGTCGGTTCGGCCGGAGGCGGAGGCGGAGCGCGCCGGAACGGCGGAGCGCGTACGGTCGGCGCTGATCGGTGAGGCCCTGCCCCACGACGCGCAGCGCGCGGTGCTGGATCGTATCGAAGCGGGGAAAAACACGCTCGCGGTGATGGGGACGGGGCGCGGCAAATCGTTCTGCTTTCAGTTCTCCGCCGCAATGCGGTCGTTTTGCGATAGAGGCAAGACGTTGGTGATCTATCCGCTTCGCGCGCTGACGAACGATCAATACGAGGCCGTGCGGCGCACGCTCGAACCGTTGGGTTTGCGGTGCTTTCGGGCGAACGGCTCGATCGATACCGAGGAGCGCGACGAGCTTTTTACCGCGCTTGCCGAGGGTGCGTGGGATCTCGTGCTCGCGACCCCTGAGTTTCTGGAGTTCCATCGCGGCGCGCTCTCCGGTGAAAGTACGCCCTCGCTCGCCGTCATCGACGAAGCGCACCACGTGCACGAGTCGCGTCACCGGCCGGCCTATGCGCGTCTCGCGGCGACGGTCGCCGCGCTCGGAAATCCGCAGGTTCTCGCGTTAACCGCGACGGCGTCGGACGAGACGTTTCGCCGAATCGCCGAGGAGCTCCGGATCGACGCTTGGGTGATCGATCCGACGATTCGTGAGAATCTCCGCGTCGTCGACGCGCGCGCCACGCGCGACAAACAGCGATATCTCGTCGAGCTCCTGCATGGCGCAGAGCGAAACCGCAAGTGCATCGTCTACTGCAACTCGCGCGGCGAGGCGACCACGGTGGCGAAGCGGCTGCGCAAAGAGCTCGGCGACGAAGTCGTGTTCTACCACGCGAAGATGCCCAATGCCGATCGTCTCGAAGTAGAGCAGCTCTTTCGCGACGGAAAGCTGCGGGTCGTCGTCGCGACCTCGGCGTTTGGCGAGGGCATCGATCTGCCGGACGTTGGCGACGTCGTGCTCTATCATCTCAACTTCGACTTCGGCGAGTTCAATCAGCAGGCGGGGCGCGCCGGGCGCGACGGTACGCCGGCGAACATTCACCTGCTGTACGGGCCAAAGGACCGCGCCCTCAATGAGTATTTGATCGACCTCGATGCGCCGCCGATCGGGCTTCTGCGCGACCTCTACCGCAGCCTCAAGCGTTTGGCCCGCCCTTCGACAGGCTCAGGGCATGCCACAGAGTCAGGGCATGCTGTCATCCGCGGGGGCGACGGGGATATTGCGGGGCTATTAGGCAGCGATCGAATTCGCGATCGTCACGTGAGCGCAGCGCTGCGAATTTTCGCCGATTCCGACCTCGTTGAGCTCGGCGAAGACGACGAAGGGCGTTTCGTCAAGTTTTTGCCGGTAAGCGGTCGCATCGAGATGGAACGTAACGAACGTTACGCGGAAGGAGAAGCGACGCGCGAGGCCTTCGCGCGTTTCGCCGAAATGGCGCTGAACGCGCCGGCTTCGACTCTAGAACGGATCATCAACCGTCCGATTTATCCGTCGAGTGTGGACCTGCTGCGATAACTCGCCTCCGCGCGACCTTACGCTAGAAACGGCTCGAAGTCGAGATCAAACCCTCCAGGCGCGACACCGTCGGTCCAAATCGCGCCGCGGTACGGATCGATCAATACCACGTAGGCAGCGCCGGCGGCGCGGATGCGCTCGAGCTTCGCTTTCAGGTCGGAAGGAGTGTCGCTATCGGAGCAGAGCTCGACCGCAACAACCGGCGCGCCCGGAAAGAACCGCTCCCGTTGTTTGGCTGTGAGGTTATCCCACGACTCCTGCGTCACGAGCGAAGCATCGGGCGCAACGACCGACGTGTCCGCTAGGCGGAATCCGCCGTTGGAATCGAACGCGACGAAACCGTGCGCTTCGGCCAATTCGAAAAACATATGGGTCAGGCGAGCGTTGCGCTGTGACGAGGCTGCACCTGTTGGCGGCGTCATCGTCAGCACGCCGTCCGCCGTGCGCTCGAATCGCCAGTTCGGATTATCCGAGGAGATCCGCATGAGGTCGTCATCTGTCGCGAAGAGCCGTACGCGCGCAATCATGCACAGAGG
>DASXGO010000350.1:0-3197 GCA_036489055.1 Candidatus Cybelea sp.
TCTTATGCAGCGAGATTGGAACGGACTTGGGTTCGGCGAAGCTCCAGCTCGCCGTCGGCGCGGGCGGATGGAGTTCCGTATCGCTGACGGCTGCGTTCGGCTGGAAGCTGCGGTACGTGTGGAGCGCGGTGTCGTTCCCAAGGCGGAATGCCGCGATCGTCTTCTTCCCGGGCAGGACGTCGGTATATCCAACGATATGAATGACCTTTTCGTACGCGCCGCCGGGGTCGATGACCGCTTGCGCGTACGCACCCGTTGCCGGATCCTCGTAGAGATCCAGCGCATCTGCGTTTTTTAGCGTGACGCGCACGACTGCAAGCTTCTTTCCTTCAATTGTCGCTTCGCCGCGGTACGCTGCGGGAAGCTCGGTCGTACCTTCGAGGTTGAGCACCGCCGAGGACGCGAGGTACTTCGCGTAACCGCCGTAAATCGGCGTTGTGAAACCGTTGTAATCGGAACTCCAGAAAAGACTGCCCGTAAAGCCCGTATGCTCGACGACGTTTCCGCGGGAAATCATCGTATAGATGTCGTGCACGAGCAACCCGCGCGATACGCCGACGAACGAGATCGTCCGCTCGCCTTTTTCGTTCGTGACGTCGCCCGCGACGCGCATGCTCTTGAAAGTGCCGTCGCCGAGCTCCCACCCGACGAATGCGCGATGCTTTGCCAGGAGCGCCGCGGCTTGCGCATCGTCGTTCGCTGTCTGCGCCGATCCAGTGACGAGCATTGTCCCGGCGACGAGCGTCGAGAGCAATAAAATGATCACCCGCGCCATGCACGAGAGTTCCACGCTGCTCGGAATCTTCCGGTGCGGCCAGATATCATTCCTCAAGCGCATCGTACTGTAACACTCCGCTCGGCAGGACGCGCGCGCCCGGTGTCGGGCTATGGGGCGTGAGAGCGCCCGTAGGCACAGCGTGCTGAGCTTGTCGAAGGGTCAAGTGCTGCACGTCGACTCCGTGCAGCAAGACGAGCGCGTCGGCGATCAGCCGTCGGTGGCAGCGCCACCAGAGCGTTTCGGAGCACATGATCGCCGTCAAGTTTTTCGAGGCGTCATCCAAGAGCGCACCGAGGGCAACCCCGAAGGCGGCCGTCTGCGTGTAATCGGCGTAGCCTCGGAAAGCGGGATGGCGCAACGTCACGTTGGGGCTATCGGGGCGCGTCTTGCGGAATCCGCCGAGTTCGCGATGCCACTCGTATGTTGCTCCGGCAAGGTCGGGCACCCATTGCGCCATGCGTTCGGCCCAAACGTGCGGATGCGCCCGGCTTTTCGGGACGCTGCGCACGTCGGCAACGGTCTGGATGCCCGCGCCGCGAATCAGCGCGGCGAGCTCGACCTCACCGGCGGTGCCGTGTCCGAAAGTTATGATGCGCATGTGCAGTCGGGCGATTAGTTGGGTAAAAGAAGCGCGGCCAACGATCCTTGGCTCTTTTATGCGAACAGTACGACGGACGGCGGGGCTGGAGCTTCTGCGATCGCAACGACTTGGTGAAGGGTTTCGGGTCATGGCCGAAGCGATGCCGCAGCTCGTCTGGACGGCGGAGCCCGACGGTACGATCGACTATCTGAACGGCCGTTGGATCGAGTATACCGGAGTCGACTTGGATGCGCTTCGCCGAAGCCCCGAGAATACCGGCGCGATCCATCCCGACGATCTCGGCGAGGCGTGGAGGCTCTGGCGAGTCGCGCTCCAGACCGGCGAGCCGTACGAGCACGAGTATCGTATACGCCGCGACAGCGACGGGAGTTACCGGTGGTTCCTGGGGCGCGCCGTTTCGATTCGTGCCGACGACGGCACGATTCTGCGCTGGATCGGTACGGCGACGGACGTCGACGACCTGCGGCGCGCACGCGACCATCTCCGGTTTATCGTCGAAGCCGGCAATTCGATCTTGGCATCGCTGGACGTCGAACAAATTTGCCGCGAGCTGGCGCGCGTCGCCGTGCAATACGTGGCCGACTGGTGTTTCGTAACGCTCGCCGAGGACGGCGAATATCGAACCTGCGCGATCGAGCACAAGGACGAGGGGCTGCGCCGGCATATCGAGGAGTATCGCGATCGCTATCCGCCGGACCGCGCGAGCGGTCTGGCTCGAGTCGTGACGCACAACGAACCGCTCTTGATCGAACGCGTACAGCCGGAGCAGCTGCAAGCGGCAGCCAAGGACGCGGATCATCTTCGGCTGATGAATTTGCTGAAAATGCATTCGGTCATGATCGTGCCGCTCGCGAACCCCGATGGTGCCGTCTACGGCGCCGTCACCTTCGTTTCGAGCGAGTCACGCCGAACCTTCACCAAAAGTGATGCGGCCGTCGCCGGGACGGTCGCCGGCCGCGCCGGATTGGCCATCCAAAACGCGCACATTTTTCAAAAGCAGCGCCGCGCCGCCGAGGCGCTTCGCTTCACCGGACAAGTCAATCAGCTTCTCTTCGAAACGTCCGATCCGTGGCAAGCGATGGAACGCGTCGCGCAGCTGATCGCGACCGAAGTCGCCGACGCGTGTGAGATCGTACGTTTGCACGGCGAGACGGTGCGGACCGAGATCCTCGTTCACCGCGACCCGAAGATCAATGCCGAGATCGCGCCTCTGCGCGGACATCGCACGCTACGACTACAGCCGGAACGCGAGCTCGTGTCACGGCTGGAGCGCCACGAGACCGTCGTCTTGACGGAGGATTCCGAGCGTCCGAAAGAACGGTCGTGGCCGTACCTCGGCCAAGCAATTGACGCACTCAATGCGCGCTCGACAGTCGTCGTGCCATGGCATGCCGGCGGCGCGACCCACGGCGCGCTGATCGCGCACTATTCGGCTCCCTCGATCGACGCGGCCGACATCGCCTTGCTCCAAGAGATCGCGCGGCGCGCATCGGTTGCAGTCGAGCGTGCCGAAGCGCACGAACGCGAGCGCAAGATCGCCACAACGCTTCAGCAAGCCTCCCTCCCGGCTTTGATCGCGAAACCTGAAGGACTGACGTTCGACACCGTCTATACGCCGGCCGGCGAAGAAGCCGAGGTCGGCGGCGACTGGTACGACGCGATCGAACTCGATGACGGCTCGGTGGTCGTCAGCGTCGGAGACGTTACCGGCCGCGGTATCCAAGCGGCGGCGATCATGAGCAAAGTGCGTCACGCCATGGGTATGGCACCGCTGCACGAACCGGACCCGACGAAAATTCTCGACTCAGCGGGGTGGTT
>DASXGO010000039.1:0-2551 GCA_036489055.1 Candidatus Cybelea sp.
GGCTCGTGCCGATCGCGTTGACGACTTTCGTCACCCACCACGGACCGCCGTTGCAGCCGCTGGCCGGGTGATCCGAATCGTAAAGCGTGGGGATGACGTACGAGACCGAAGGCAGATTGCCGGATTTGAGATCCCTAAAGATGTTGGTGTTAGGAGAGCTGATATTCGTTTTCCAATCGGGCCCGTGGAAGATTTTCTTGATGGCGCGGAAACCATCCCAAACGCCGCCGGAAAAGTCGCCGTACGGGTTGGGATTAACGTCGACGTAGTCGAGCCACGATACCTTCTTGGCATCGAGCAGATCCGCGATCGTTGCCCACTTGAAGCAGGGGAAGATGCTGCCGTGGATCGTGCCATCCGCGTGTAGAAGCGGCGCGTTGTCGCCGGGAACGGAATCGCAGCCCCACGGCGGAGTCAACGGCTGATCGGTCACCCACTCGCCGCTTTTGACTTGAACCGTTCCGGAGATGATCATTTGGTGGGCGATAAAGCTCGACGCCGTTTCGTCGAAGAACATCGCGTCGGCCAGCGTATATTGCTTGGCGAGATTCCAATACGGCTTGCTTTCCGATCGATCGATGTACGCGTATGGATAGCTATGCGCTAGCTTCCCTTCCCCCGATTCACCGAAGCGAATTTTATTGAAACCGTCCATCTGACAGACGTTCGACGCGTTAGCGTTGCATTCGATCTCCCATCCGTTGTGGCTGTGGTCGATGTCTTTGCCTTGATTGAGGCCGACGCCGTTCTCAAGCGTCACCGAGCGCAGCGGAATCGTATGCGAGCTGTTTTTACAGTCGGGGGCCGGCGTGCACGCGCCTTCCAGCGGCGCATTAGCCCCGGGAAAACCCGCGAAGATGTTGTCGAAACTCCGATTCTCCTGGATCATCACGACGACGTGCGTAATCTTGCCCGACGGCGGTCCCGTGGGCGGAGGAACGGTGATGGCGTTGGAAGAGTTGCAGCCCGCCATGCCGGCCAGCGCAGCAACGAGAATAAGAGCCTGAAACCGTGTCATGGCACCTCCGACGGCTAGTTACGTTACCGATATCGTTCGACGCAGGAAAAGCGAAAATCTTGTCGCAGCCTGCTCGCATTGAAAAAATGACTACTGCAAATGACGCACGTCGCCGATGCCATGCTCGATTTCGCACAGCGACTTTAGGCGGGATAATCCTCCTTTGCGCGATGTCGCGGCCCGCGTACGCCGTTGAGACGATACCCTTTACCGACGTCAACGGCGGCTTGATTCAAGTGCAAGGGTCGGTGGACGGGCAAGCTCCGGTGCCGATGCTCGTGAACCTCGGTGCCGGGGTCGACGTGCTTTCCAGCGAGTTGGGCAGGCGATACGTTGCAGTCAACGGCAAGTATGTGAGTCTCCGTCTTACCGGCGAACGCGTCGATCTTCCGATCGGAAAAGTTGTCGCGCTCGCAGCCGGGAGTGTGAACCTGGAGGCTCCGCACGTCGGGGTCTGGAGCGGGCTCGATGGCACAGGCGTTTCGGGGCTCATCGCGGCGACGGCTTTTCGGAACGTTACGAGCACGTTCGACTTTCGCAATCACGCAATAGTGATTGAAGATGCGCAAAGTTTTCCGGAGCGCGTGCGACCTGAGGTCCGCGTTCCGCTGATCTTGCAGGACGATCTCGGCATCGCACTCGCGCTTTTTGCTCGGTTCGATTTCGGCGGCGGGAAGACGGGCCTGTGCGAAATCGACACCGGCTCGCAAGGCATCACGCTCGACAAGACCTTCGCGCAGTCGCAAGGCTTGCAGCGCGGCAGCGCGGCGACCGGTACGATCGCATCCATCGGGCTTGCAGGCGCTCCGCAAACGACGATCTCCGCGCCGACGGTAAAATTTGCCGACCTAATCTACGACTGCGACATCGGGAACTCGTTTTGGGCCGGCCGCACCTTTACGCTCGACCTGCTCAACCGCTTCATGTACGTTTCAACGTCCTCTTAATCTAGCGCCAGTTAGGGGCCTTGCCCGAGGGGGTACAAGCGGGCCATGAGACTCTATGCAGTAATGACATCGATGGCGGTCGCGATGCTCATAATGGGCGGCGTGTTCACGACGCTGCCTGCTGCGGCGCAATACGACGAGTACGGCCCGTACGGGCCGCCGCCGCCGTATACGACGTGGCAGCCCACGTGGGACCAATATCAGTACGATCGGCATCACGTTATCCTGGGACGGGTAACCGATTTTCATCCGTATCGGCTCTCGATCATGCGACGCAACGGTAACGAGCAAATGATCGACCTCAAGCACGGGACCGAAATCTTTCCGACCGGAGCGACGCCGAGTCCCGGCGAGCGCGCAGCAATCGTCGGCTACTACAGCAACGGTACGTTCATAGCAAACCGCGTCATTCTTCGCATGTAGCGTGCCTATCGCGACCTTACCAGCCGGTGCGCCGCCTGCGTTCTCGCAGGTGGCGCAGCGTTTCGCGGAAACGACCCGGGGTTACGTCGCATTTCGCATCCATCGCGTCTTCGACGTGCATTCGGCGTTCCGGCACCGGCATGAAGATCTGGTTATGAACGGC
>DASXGO010000302.1:0-3134 GCA_036489055.1 Candidatus Cybelea sp.
CCGCAGAAAGAACGAGGTGTTCCGGCCCCAAATTCTCTGCAGCTTGCCGTAGGAGCCCGCCCCAAAACCACAACCCTGGTAGGGGGCGTTAAAAATATAGCTGACTCCCGATTGTAGCGTCCATTGAAACTGACAAGCTACTCCGCCGGAGCCGATCTCCGTGGGAGCAAGTAAATCATGTACGCCAGTCGGCGCCGTGCAGGCCGTGGTGCTCGCTACATCGCAGCTATAGTCGTCCCGCGCACCGTCGGCCGTATAGACGCTCACGGTTCCGGTGTTACCGCCCGCTGGGGACCAGCCGAGACGAACGTCAAGATTATTCGTCCAGCGGTTGCCGTAAACCGACGGCCCCGAGCCATCGTCATTGTTCTTGTTGTGTTGTGACTGCGAGTTATACACGCGCCGGAACGCCAGATCGAGCTCGCCTGCCGCTATGTCAACGTCTGTCGCCGCCAACAGAAAGTTCAAATTCGCGACGTTGACCATCGCTACGCCGATGCCGGGAATCGAACGAGTTTGATAGGTCCACCATGGCAAAATACCGGTAACCGAGGGTTGGAGAGCGAGCGGATGCGGCACGCCGCGCTCGGTAATGGGCGCGGGCCGACGTTTCGTTAGGTCGACCGGTCGAGCGACAAGCTCTTCTTTTACGATGCCGTGACCTTTCGGGATGAGCCGCGCGTAGCGCCGAGGATCGCGATAATCAAGGAGTGGCCGACGGGGTACCGGTGTGTGGCGAATAAGCGGCGCTGGCGCACCCGATCGTTCAACGGCGGCAACCGGTGCCGTGTGATCGGTACCATTCGGTACAAGGCCTGAGTCCTGGGACATCGTGTTGCTTGCAACTGAGGCGCCCGCGGTCTGCCCGAATAATGCGAGCAGAAGTGTTCCAGCGATGTAGCGACGCATGTTCTGCCTCCCTAGCCTGAGGTGCGCTCGCCTTCCGGATGCACCGGAGGCGGGCGGGGCCTGTCGGGCGGCCTCCTTTCGCTAGCTGTATGGACTAGTTAAGCAGAAGGCGAGCCAACTACTTCGTGCCCCGCCCAAGTCGCTGGCCGCTATCGAGCCTGGGACGCTCGCCGCCCGGCGAGCATCTCACCAAGGGGTCCCGCGAGTTGGACATACGCTGCGGCGCAAGTGAAGAACAACGTGCAGCGGCGTGACTGTGTCTATGTTGCATGGCGCACCGCTCTCGCCCGAGAGTGTCAGCCGCGCGCTCGGGTGACAACGTTCGGAGGGGGCAGATCCAGAGCGATTTCCTACGCACGGCTCGACGTACCGCGACCATGTAATCTTGGCGAGCGCCGTGCCGGGCTAAGCGAAGCTCCCGCCTGCAGCACTCCGTTGCGGGCTGAGCAAAGCGACCCCACTTTTCTGTCTGGGCGGAGTTGTCCGCACAGCCACCGGCTTGCGTTTTGAAAAAGCGTTGGTCGGAGAAAGCTGACCGCTTCGGCTCAAACTCGCTGCTCGCTACGATCCGCTCATGAAAAAGTATCGCGTGGAACTTGCGTCTGTGGTATACTTGGGGTAGAAAAGAACGCTCGACTTACACCCGCATAATTATGCGGGCGTATTTGTTTCAAAGGGTCCCGACGCACCAGCGCGGGGCCTTTTCGTTTTCCGAGGTGACGTTATGATCTCCAAGTCGGTACAGGCACGCGGACGTGGCCGGACTTTTGCGATCGGCGTCGACTACATCACCGAGCATACCCACCAGCGCGCCGTTCAGAAGGCTGGGTATTCGTTTGAGAGTGGCGTCACGTATGCCAGCGCACCGGAGAAAGCCGAATGGGTGCACCTGCGCGGCGTTGCGTCAGTCGAAACGGCGGCGATTGAGATGGAGGCCGTTGCGGCGTTGTCACGGCGCTGCCGCGATCCGGTCTACCACTTGATCGTCGCCTATGCCAAGCACGAGCATCCCACGCGCGAGCAGGTGGTAAGCGACGCGGAGCGGCTGCTCAAGGCAATCGGCATGGAGCGCAGCCAGTACGTGCTAGCGGTACACAAAGACACCGACGACTTTCACGCCCACGTGATCGCCAACCGCATCGGACCAGGCGGTAAGGCCAACGACCTGTGGCACGAGCGCATCAAGCGGGAACGCGTCTGTGCCGAGATCGCTGCGGAGCGCGGCTGGTCGATCGTCGTCGGTCATCACAACCGCGACATCGTGCAGCGCGCGCAGCATCTGTACGCACCGCCACCAGATCCCGAGCGCCGACTGAGCGACGGCGCGTACCGCCGGCTGCACGAGCGCGGCGAGCTGCCGTGGCAAGAGAGTGCGCGGCCTTACGTGCTTGATGCGGTGGATCGCGCGCAGGATTGGAGTGACCTGCATCAGCGATTAGCCGCACACGGCGTCGTGGCGAAGCTGGTGCGGCGCGTCGACCGGCGCGGATTGGCATTTGCCGAAGGCTTCGAGCGCGGCGCGGCGGGCTGCGCGGCGTCGCGGATCGACGCGTGCTGCGCACTGCCGGCGTTAGAGCGCCGATTCGGAGCATTCACACCTTCGCACGAACCGGTGCCCAAAGACGTAACGCGCGCGCCGTGGATCGAACGAGTTCGGCCGACTATTCTCGAGGCTGTCGACGGCGCGAAGAGCTGGGACGATCTCACACAGCGCCTCGACCGCGATGGGATCGTCGTGAAGCTGATTCAACGCGGCGCGCGCGTGCAGGGCTTGGCGTTCGCGCAAGGCTCAGAGCCCGATGCATCCGGCTGTGGGGCTTCGCGCATTCATCCGCGCTGCAAGAAAGCAGCGCTCGAGCAACGCTTCGGCCCGTGCTCGTACGAACCAGAGCAGCGATCCAGACGCGCCCGCAGCGATGTGCGAGATCGCGCGGAGCGCGAGGCGCAGCGTGACCCGCGCTGGGCGGTGCGCGACGCCGAGCGCATCGTCGGTCACGCTCGGATGCGCTCCGAGTACGCGAACTACCGCGATCGGTTCTTTGGCGAACGCGATCGAGCAACGGCGGCGAAGCGTGAAGCGGCCTGGGAACGCGAGCGCCTGCAGCGCAAGTGCGAGGCCCAGCGGCGCCGCGAAGCGCGCCTGCTATTGCGCGCAGTGGCGCGGCTGGGCACGCGCGGCACCTGGGCGCGTCAGCTCGCCTATTGGTCAATCGGCGCCGTCCTGA
>DASXGO010000425.1:0-6299 GCA_036489055.1 Candidatus Cybelea sp.
CGCTGGGCACGCTTAGCGGAAGTCAAGCCGTGCAAGCGGCGCGAGCCGGCCTGCGCGCGCTCTACTGCAGCGGCTGGCAAGTCGCCGCCGATGCCAACCTCGCCGGCGAAATGTATCCGGATCAGAGCCTCTATCCGGTCAACAGCGTCCCCGCGCTCGTCGAACGGCTCAATAACGCCCTAGCCCGGCTCGATCAGATTGAATCGCTCGAGGGGCGCGGCGGAATGCATTGGTATCTTCCGATCGTCGCCGACGCCGAAGCCGGTTTCGGCGGCGCGTTAAACGTGTTCGAGCTGATGAAAAGCTTGATCCGAGCCGGCGCGGCCGGAGTGCATTTCGAAGATCAGCTCAGCTCCGAGAAAAAATGCGGCCATCTGGGCGGTAAGGTATTGATTCCGACGCAGCAAGCCGTGCGGCATTTGATTGCCGCGCGGCTCGCGGCCGACGTGCTGGACGTGCCGGCGCTGGTGATCGCGCGTACCGACGCGAATGCCGCCAAGCTCGTCACTACCGACGTCGACGCCAACGACCAACGATTTCTCACCGGCGAACGCACGCCCGAAGGCTTCTTCGTCACGACGCCCGGGATCGAAGCCTGCGTCGCACGCGGTTTGGCGTACGCACCCCACGCCGATTTGATTTGGATGGAGACTTCGGAGCCCAATCTCGACGAAGCGCAGGAATTTGCCGACGCAATCCACGCCGTCTACCCCGCAAAGCTGCTCGCCTACAACTGCTCGCCGTCGTTCAACTGGAAGAAAAAGCTCGACGCGGCGACGATTGCGGCATTCCAAGAACGTTTGAACGCTATGGGCTACAAGTTTCAATTCATCACGCTGGCCGGCTTTCACTCGCTCAACTACGCTTTCTTCTCGTTGGCGCACGATTTCAAGAACCGCGGGATGTCCGCGTATGCCGAGTTTCAGTCGCAGGAATTCGCCGGCGAGCCGCTCGGCTACACTGCGACGCGCCACCAGCGCGAGGTCGGTACCGGCTACTTCGACGAAGTCGCCCGCGTGATCGGCGAAGGTAAGGTTTCAACGACGGCGCTGCACGGATCCACCGAAGCCGAGCAATTCTACGAGGCCAAGTCGATCGCCGGCGTCGGATGAACGTTGCGCCTGCCGGGTTTTCGATCGAACGCGATCTCCCGGCCGGATTCGCACAATTCTATCTGCCGCTACACCGGCGCTTTACGCCGCAACAGCAAGCGCTGACCAAAACTCGTAAGGAGCGGCTCGCGCGCGCGCACGCGGGCGAGCTCCCCGGGTACTTACCGCCCTCCGAGGCGACGACGACGCCGTGGCGCATCGAGCTGCCGCCGTGGTGCGCCGATCAGCGCAATCAAATGACCGGACCCGCCGACGACGCGGAGCTCTGCGTGAAGATGCTCAACTCCGGCGCTCCCGGCGTCATGCTCGATCTCGAAGACTCGATGGCAAACACCTGGGCCCATTTGATGCTCGGCCATCGCAATATCGTTGCGGCGCTCTACGGCGAGCTTTCGTACGAGGATTCAAAGCGTCATCGAACGGTCGCGATCGAGCCGAGTACGACGGTGGTGTGGAACCGCGTGCGCGGGCTCCACCTTTCGCAGGCCGGCGTGATCACGCAAACGCTCACCAGCGCCTCCCTGTTTGACCTCGCGTTGCTGGTTTTTTCGCTCGAGTACGCACGGTTGCGCCATCCGCTCTGCATTTACATTCCGAAGTCCGAGTCGGCCGAAGAAGCGCTCTGGTGGAAGGATGTCTTTGACGCATTGCTCGAGGCCAAGGGATGGGAGCGCGGCTCCATCAAGGCGATGGCACTCATCGAATCGCATCCGATCGCGTATCAGATGGAAGAGTTTCTCTACAACTTGCGCGAGTATATGCTCGGTTTGAACCTGGGGCGGTGGGATTACATGGCGAGCCTGATCCATTTCAACTTCGCCGATCCGGACTGGGTGCTCCCGGATCGCAACACGATTCCGTTCGACGTGCCGTTCTTTCAGCGCGTTCGTACGCTGATGCCGGAGCTGACGCACAAACACGGCGCGCTCGCAATCGGCGGCATGACCGCGCTCTACCCGAGCCGCGAAGATCGCGCGCTCAACGCCCGCGCACTTGCGGTGCTCGAGCGCGACAAGGCCAATGAAGCGGCGAGTCTGATGGACGGCGCGTGGACGGGCCATCCCGATCAGAACGGGATCGCCGTGGAGCAGTTTCCGTATCCGAATCAGCTCGACAAGCGCCCGCAACTCGAAACGCTCCGTCCCGACCTGCGTCCAGTACCGCAGGGCGTCGGCGCGGCGACAAGCGAGGGGACGCGTGCCGCGGTGCGCACCGTGATCCGATATCGCAACGGCGCGCTCGAAGGGCGCGGCGCGAGCCTGCTCGACGGTTACATGGAGGATCTTGCGACCGACCGAATCTATCGGCTGATGATCGCGCAGCGCCTGCGCTTTCCGGCGAAGTACACGCCGGAGTCGCTCTCGGCGACGTTCGATGAGGAGCTGGAGCGCATCGTCGCCGAGCTCCCGAACGGCGCCGGCAACGAGTCGCGCGATCGCTACCGGCGTGCGCGCGAGATCTCGGAACATATGATCCTGCACGGCGCCTTCGATCCGACCTGACTCCTGATGTCCGAAATTGACGGTTTTGCACCATTGCGGACGCCGCGCGCAGTACCTATACTGCAGGCATGCGACCTCGGCAAATCGGCATCGTTGGTTACGACGGAGTTCAAGCGACCGACGTCGCCGGCCCGGCTGACGTTTTCAGCATAGCCAATGGGATTACCGGCGGTAAGCCGGCGTATGCGATACGGCTGCTGGGCCTAAAGAAGGGCCCTGTCGCGACCGAATCCGGACTGGCGTTTTATTCCGATGCGACGTTGTCGCAATACGGCTTGCTCGATACGATCATCATCCCGGGCGGACACACGCTGAGAGATGATGACGCGGCGCGTGGCACGCTCGCGCGGTGGCTCCGCCTGCACACGTCGCGGGCGCGTCGCGTCGCATCGGTCTGTACCGGCATCTATGCGCTCGCAGAGTCCGGACTGCTTGACGGCCGCGCCGCAACCACGCATTGGCGATTCGCCGGCGACGTGCAGCGGCGCTGGCCGAGCGTGAAACTGAATGCCGACGCGATCTTCATCAAAGACGGTAAGTATTACACCTCCGCCGGGATTACGGCGGGGATCGACCTCTGCCTTGCCTTCATCGAGGAAGATCTCGGCAAGGAAACTGCGCTCCGTGTGGCCCGCGAGATGGTCGTCTACCTCAAGCGTTCGGGAGGTCAGCGTCAGTATTCGCAGCCGCTGGCCTTGCAAACACGCGCACGCGGACGGTTTGATGAGATCGTGCAGTGGATCCAGGGGCATCTTAACGACGAGCTCACCGTCGAAAAAATGGCGGAACGCACAAACCTTAGCCCTCGGCACTTCACGCGCAAGTTTCGAGCCAACTTTGGGATCACGCCGGCCGACTTTGTCGAAGAGCTGCGCCTGGACGAAGCGCGCTGGCTTTTGGCAAACGGTTCCGACCACGTCGTCATAGTTGCATCCGAAGTCGGTTACGCAAACGACGATAGCTTTCGCCGCGCATTCGAGCGACGTTTCGGCGTCGCTCCGGCCGAGTATCGGCGGCGCTTCGCAGCGAGCGCTGCGTCGTGAGACGTGCGGCGCTTCCAGCCGCCGCTTTCCTCATCACCCTTGTCCTTCATCTTGCGGCGAATCCGCACTACGGCTTCTTCCGCGACGAGCTCTACTTTATCGTCTGCGGCTTTCATCCGGCGTGGGGCTACGTAGATCAGCCGCCGGTCGTCCCGCTCCTCGCGGCGGGCTCGCAGCTCGTCGCCCATTCGCTCTTCGCGTTGCGCGCGCTTCCGGCGATCTTCGCCGCGGCCGGCGCATACGTTACGGTGCTCATCGCCTTCGAGCTGGGCGGCGGAGCCTTCGCGGCCGTTCTTGCAACGCTTGCCTATCTCGCCGCGCCCGTGCTGGAGAGCTTCGGTGCAAAAGTCGGGCCGGACATGGCCGGTCTAGTGCTTTGGCCGCTCGCGGCGCTCTACGTGCTGCGCATCGTCAACGGCGCCGATCAACGCTGGTGGCTGGCAGCGGGCGCCGCCATCGGTCTTTCATTGGAGAGCAAGTACAGCGTCATCTTTTTTGCCGCTGCGCTCATCGTTGGACTGGCGCTGCAGCCGCGCGGACGCGACGTGCTCTTCTCGCGCTGGTTCCTCGCCGGAGCGCTCGTCGCGGCACTCATCGCGCTGCCGAACTTCATATGGCAAGCCGCGCACGGCTTTCCGATGTGGGAGCTGCTGCGCAACGGCGCAAACGGGAAGAACCTCGTCCCGAGCCCCGCGCTCTTTCTCTTTGCGCAGCTGCTGCTCACGAATATCTTCGTTTCGCCGATTTGGATCGTCGGCCTCGTTTGGCTCCTGTGCAATTCCTCGGCGCGGTTCTTGGGTTACGCCTACCTCGTCCTGATTGCGGTCATGATCGCCCTGCATGCCAAACACTATTATCCGGCTGACGTGTATCCGATTTTGATGGCGGCCGGTTCGGTCGCGATCGAAGGCTGGACGCGCCGCGCGTCGCTGGTTCGCGGTGCCATCGTCGCGGCGACGGTTGCCGCGGCGCTCTTCTTTGCCCCGCTCGTTCTCCCGGTTTTACCGGAAACGACGATACTGCGGTACACGGCGTTCGTTGGAAGCGCCCTTCACGTACCGCGCTCGGCGCTCGCAACCGAACGCGGACGTACTGCAGCCTTGCCCGAGGATTTTGCCGACATGCACGGCTGGCCGCAGCTCGCGTCGACCGTCGCGACCATCTACTACGCACTCCCGGCAGAACAGCGCGACCGCGCCGCGATCGTCGCGAGCAACTACGGCGAGGCGGCGGCGATCGATTTCTTCGGCGCGCAATACGGCCTCCCGCCCGCGATCTCGGGTCACAACAATTACTGGCTCTGGGGGACGCATGGCTATAGCGGCGACGTTGTCATCGACATCAACGGCGATTGCGGACGGCACGATATGCCGAGTCTCTTTCGAACGGCGAGGCTCGCAACGCGTTTCGATCCGCCGTGGGTGATCTCGTACGAGCAGAACATCCCGATCTCGGTCTGCACCGGGATCACGCAGCCGCTCTCGTCGCTCTGGCCGCACCTACGGCGCTACATCTAACGCTTCGAGCAACTTCGGATAGACGCGATCGGTTCTCGCGCGTGGCTGCTGCGGGTCGAGGATGTCGTGTAACCGCAAACCGGTCAGTTCGACGTACTCGACGCCCTCCGGCTTGTGCGCCGCCCACGCCGCGGAAACGCGCTCGGCCGCGGCATTGTTTACCGCCGGGTCGTCGCGATTGACTACCGTAACGATCCGCCGCGTGAGCGGCGCGCGTCGCCGCGCCGCGGAGTAGACCGCATCGCCGATGGACATGCTGCGCGCCAACGCATGCGTCGAAAAGCGCGGATATGCGGTGACGGGCAGCTCGCTCGCGCGTACGCGCGGATCCCACCAAATGAATCTGTTTGGAAGAACGAGTGCGATGCGCGCCAGAATTCGGCTCACCGCGTAAGGCAAACGAAGCAGCGAGAACGTCGGTGCAACCGGTACGGCAACGTCGATCGAGCGGAATTGCCCAAAATATGCGGCGACGAGCCCGCCCATCGAGATTCCGAGCACCGCGACGCGTCGTCCCAGTCCGCCGGCAATCGCTACCGCTTCCGATCCGACGGCAAGGAGTTGTTCGGCCGTGACTCCGGCGATGCGCGCCGTCATGCGATCGCGGTCGCCGTGTTCGGGGAATCGCGGAACGAAGACGTTAATGCCGCGCGCGTGCAGCAGCGGAGCAAACTGTGCGTACTGCGCCGGATTGTTGGTCAGCCCGTGAAAGAGCACCACCGCGAGCGGAGTCTGTTCGCCGCAGTCGAGCAGTCGCGTCCGTGCTTGCGGGAGAATCTCGGGGCCGTCGCGCGCGCAAAAGGCCCGCGCCGCCGCTAGCGCGTCGTGGTACGAAAGCGCCACGCGCAGCTCAGCCAGGCTTGCGCTCCCTCGAGTGCGAGGAGCTCGAAAAGGAAAGAATCTACACGGAGCGGCACACCCCACTCCTCATTATGGTAGACAATCGCGGGCGGCGTACTCGCCCAGGTATAACGCTTGGAATCCGCGGCGTCCCTGCCGCCGCCGCGCTCGCGACCCTGCTCGTCCACCTGTTCGCCAATCCTCACTACGGCTTTTTCCGCGACGAACTCTATTTTGTTATCTGCGGCCTCCGTCCGGCCTGGGGCTACGTCGATCAGCCGCCGC
>DASXGO010000429.1:0-1689 GCA_036489055.1 Candidatus Cybelea sp.
GGCGCGACGCCCGCAATTAAGAACTATTCGCTCTTTCTTACCGCGGATCGCTTTATCGACCAGTCGGGCGCCGTGCATCAGGCCGACGTGCAATACTTCATCAATGCACTCTTCAAGAACCAGTTTTCGTTGAACGGTGTCGGCGCGGCGGTCGGGCAGCTCCGCTCCTACGGCATTCCGGCCGGCCCCGGCTGCAGCGGGCCGATTCTCTTCCAGTCGAGCTTCACCGGCTATCCCTGTTATCTCGATGGCGTCACGCAGCCGTTCAACCTCTATCAGATTCCGATCGGCTACCGCGACGGGACGCCGACGCCGATCGACACGAACTACTCCTGGGGTCCATTTGGGGATAACTACGTGCACCTCTTTTCCATCGTGACGAGCCGCCCGCTCACGCGCCGCTTGAGCCTCGGATTGGAGTACGACGGAACCTACGAGCGATCGTTAACCACGGGAGTCCTCGACTCGCAGTGGCTGCGGCGCGTCTCGATCGGCTATAACATCAGCAACGAGAGCACGTTCAGCCTCGGGTTGCGTGACATCAACGGCTACGGCGGCTTCGCGACGCAGATCGGCAACAATCTCGCGCTGGCCTACCATCAGCGCTTTCCGACCGGCAACGAGCTCTTCGTAAACTGGGGCAGCCCGGCATCGGGTGCAACCCTCAATCGCTTTATCGTGAAGTTCGTCTTGCACGAAGGCGCCGACGCCGGAACGTAGCCTCAACTCATCCAGGCAATCGTTTGCGCGATGCCGTCGGCAAACGGCGTCTTCGTCCATCCGCCCAACCGGTGCTGCAGCGCGCTATCGTCGAGGACGAATCCGCTGTCGAAGAGGTAATACATCTCGGCGACCTCGCGCATCATCGGCATCCCGATGCCGGCTACCTGCAACACCCATTTCGGAACCGAACGATATTTCGGCGGCTTGCCGAGCGCCGCAAAGACGGCGTTGGCAAAATCGCGCGCTTTGATGCTCCGCCCGCCGAGATTCCAGCGCCGTCCGTACGCGTCTCCTTGCGCCGCAAGCGCAAGCAGCGGTGCTGCGGCGTCGGGCACGAAGAGGAACTCGCGCTGCGCGTCGAGCGGGCCGATGAACGAGGCCGTCTTTCCGCTGCGCGCCTCGCGAATGAACGTATTAGCGTAACTGAGGTCGGCCTGCGGACCGTAGAAGTCCGGCATGTGCAGCACGATCGTCGAAAAGCCGGCCGCGTTGCGCTCGAGCACGGCTTGCTCTTGCTCGAGGCGGAAGCGGCCCTTTCGTGTGTTCGGGACGTGCGGCTGCGTCTCCGGAACCGGACGGGTCAGGGGCGGCCCGTAGCTGTAAACCGGCGCGACGTGCACAAAGCGCATCACGCCCGCAGCTTGTGCGCCATCGAGCGCATTGCGCACCATGATCGGATGCTTGAAGAATTCGGTGTACGGTGCGCCGGCGAGATAGATCACCGTATCGATGCCGGCCGCCGCCTCGCGAACGCCGTCGCCGGTAAAAAAGTCCGCGCTCGCGGCCTGCGCACCGGGAAACTCGCTGTGCAGGCGTTCAGTATCCCGGCCGACGGCCCGATACGGTATGCCGCGGCGCTGCAACTCCGGCGCTAAAGCATGACCCATCGCGCCCGTTGCGCCGAATAATGCGACCGTACCGAGATTCGAATTCTCCATAGCCTACCTTAGACTCCGCATTTGCGCG
>DASXGO010000023.1:0-5191 GCA_036489055.1 Candidatus Cybelea sp.
ATCGTTCCCGACGGCTTGGTCGTTGCCGCTGCGACGCTCGCCGTCGCAACGGTTGCGGCGAACGTCCGCGTTGACTGGGTCTTTATCGTCTTCGTGCCGCTCATCGTCGTCGGCGGCGCGCTCATCGATCTCGGCATTTCGCTCGTCGTCGCGACGTGCTCGTTCTGGTTCGTCCGCGTCGACACGATTCGCTGGGTCGTGATGTCGCTGGAGCAAGACTTCACGCGCTACCCGATCAGCATCTACACGCGCGGCGTCAGGATCGTGCTCACGTTCGTACTGCCGTTTGCCTTCATGAATTATTTTCCGGCAACGTACTTCTTGCAAAAGGCCGAAGTGGGTCTTCATCTCAGCCCCGTAATCGGGCTGCTGACCCCCGCGATCGGTCTGGCGTGGCTGGGAGCCGCGTACGCGTTTTGGATCGTCGGTCTTCGCCACTATCAAGGAACGGGCTCGTGAATCGCATCGTCTTCTTGAGTTCGGCCGGCGCAGCGCTGATCTCGGTGCCCACGTGGGCAGCGGCGTCCGTCGGCGCGAAGGTCGGTGCGATTGCCGCCTCGATGCCGGGCCGAATCGGGGTCTACGCGCGCACGATGGCGTTAGGGCCGCCGCTCGTGGCGTATCATGCGTCGCATCGATTCCCGACGGCATCGATCATCAAAGTGCTGATCATGACGACCGCCTATCTCGCCGAGGACTCTCACCCCGGAGCGTTATCCGAAAAGATAACGTTTCACAGCGGCGATCTGATCGGCGGCTCCGACTTCATGGATCAGGCCGAGAACGGCCGGCGCTTTACCGTCCGCGAACTCATCGTTCCGATGATTCAGCTCAGCGACAACACCGCCGCGAACCTGCTCATCGGGCATTTCGGAGTGGCGCGTATCAACGCGGTGGGGAGGCGCGCCGGGATGAATCGCACGCGTCTGGCGCGCCAGTTTATGGATTTCGCCGCGATCGTCCACCATAATGACAACGTTTCTACGCCCGCCGACATGGGGCGGCTCCTTTACCTGATCGAACGCGGCGCCCGCGAGGGGGTGCGCACGATCGTTTCGGCGCAACATTGCCGTCAGATGGTCAAGATCATGCTCGGGCAGACCGACCGTGACGGGATTCCTGCCGCGCTCCCGCGTGGGACGGCCGTCGCCAACAAGACCGGCGAAGTCCAAGGAACGCTCAACGACGTTGCGATCGTCGAACCGTACGGCGACTCGCCTTTCATTCTCGCGATCATGACGGCAGACGCTTACGACTATTCGGCCGCCTACACGGCGATCCACAAGGTCACGCGTGCCACGTACGCGATCGCCGGCCGGTCCGACGAATAGATGAAAGCGCTGCTCGTCGCCGCTGCGTTGCTGGCGTCATCGCTCGATGCCGACAGCCCAATGCCGGCGCTCACGCCGTCTGCACCGATCGCGTCGATGGTCGGCCAAGTCTCCGCCGATCGTTTGCGGGCAAGCGTGGAACGCTTGGTCGCATTTGGGACGCGCAACGACTTCTCCGAGCGCAGCTCGACGGCAGAGCACGGCGTCTTCGGCGCGCGCGACTGGATTGCGCATCAGTTCGAGGCCATTGCGGCCGCCGCGGGCGGACGCATGACCGTCTCGCTCGACACCTACCTGCAGCCGAAGACGGCGCGAACGCCGCGCGCAGTGCAGGAATCGAGCGTGATTGCAACGCTGCGGGGAAGCGAACCCGGCCGAATCTACGTCATGTCGAGCCACTTCGACGATTGCGACGGACGCTGCACCGACGGCGCCGGCACGGCGCCCGGTGCGGACGATAACGGCTCGAGCGTCGCCGCCGTTTTGGAAGCGGCACGCGTTATGACGGCGACGCGTTTTCGCGGCACGATCGTCTTCGCATGCTTCGACGGTGAAGAGCTCGGTCTGTGGGGATCGAATCACTACGCACGCGAGCTTGCGGCGAGCCACGCACCGGTGCTGGCCGTTCTGAACGACGACATCATCGGGAATTCCGTCGGCGGTGACGGTCGCTCGGAGCCCAACGTCATTCGCGTCTTCAGCCAAGCCGTTCCCAGCGGCGCAGACGTTGCGCGCGTCAATCTCGTCGGCTCCGAAAACGATTCGCCGTCGCGCGAGCTCTCGCGCTTCGTCGCCGAGACGGTTCCGGTGTACGTGCCGGATTTCACCGTGCGGCAAATCTACCGTGCCGACCGGTTCATGCGCGGCGGCGACCAGGAATCATTTCAAGACGCCGGATACGCGGCCGCAATCCGCTTTGTCGAAGCGCACGAAAACTTCACGCACCAGCATCAGGACATTCGGGTCGAAAGCGGCGTGCAGTACGGCGATCTTCCGCAGTTCATCGACGCGCAGTACCTGCGGCGCGCAACCCAAGCTAACGTTGCGGCGCTTGCGACGCTGGCGCTCGGACCGCCGCCGCCCGCCGGCGTGCAGATGCCGTTGCGGAAGCTCGGTTACGACACCACCCTGCGGTGGAAACCGGCGGCAGGCGCGGCCTCGTACGAAATTCTCTGGCGCACGACCGATACGCCGCAGTGGGAGCACGCCCGCAATGTCGGCAACGTCACCGAAGCAACGGTAGCCGTATCGAAGGATGACGACGTGATCGGGGTGCGCAGCGTCGACGCCGACGGCTTGCGCAGCCCGGCGGTCTATCCGGTAGCCGTTCGCGAGTAGATCGAGCGTACTTTCGCCGTGGGCTCCGCCGGCCAGATCGTGCCGACAATCGCCTTGAAGCGGGCCCGTGCGGCGATAGGCTCAAACCAGGGAAGGCTCCGCAGCATCAGCAGCGCGGGCTCCCGATGCGCCAGCGCTCGTTCGAGATGATCGAGCGCTTCTTCCAAACGCCCGAGCCCAACCGCGACCGTCGCCAAGTTAAAGCCGACAACGTGTTCCGTACGCGCCATCTCCAGCAGCGCGCGATAGATCTCGTCGGCCCGTTCGAGATCGCCGCAATCGGCGTACGCTCGAGCCAGCAGGGGCAATCGCAGCGCGATATCTTCGGCGCGATCCTCGGGTAAAAGGAGCAAATCTGCAAGCGCCTCGCCGGGCCGCCCGCTGAGGATGAAGGCCTGAGCCCGATGGCGCCGCGCGATCCAAAAATCCGAACCGCTTTCGAGGAGATTCGAGAGCGAATCGAGCGCGCGGTGGTAGTCGCCGGTATGCAAGAAGATGCGAGCGAGGAAGAGCTGGAGCGACGGAGACGCCGCCTCGACGAGCAGCGCCCGCTGCATGCGTCGCAGTTCTCGCTCGCTGTTGCCTTTGCACATATAAAACCACGCGGCGCTGACGTAGACTGATGACGACTGCGGCCTGAGGCGAAGCGCGGTGTCGATCTCGCGTTCCGCGTCCGCCCAATTCCAATCGCAAAAGAGCCGGATATTGCCCAAGGTCGCCCGCGCTTCGGCCGATGCGGGGTCGATTTCGAGTGCGCGAACGATTGCCGCCTTCGCTTTGGGGAACGCGTACGACCCAGGCGCGTACCAATACTCCGCGCTCAGCGCGTGCGCGCGCGCCAGACCGATCAGCGCGGGAACGTAGTCGGCTTCGATGCGCAGGGTCGCTTCGAATTGCTCCGCAGCCGCCGCAAGCGCACCGGCGGTGGGCTTTTCGAGAAGATAACAGCCGCGCCAGTAGTGATGGAGCAGCTCCGGCGCTCCGCTGAGCAGACGGTCCGGCCCCTCGTCGGATACAACCGTTCCCGTCTCCGTCACGATCGGCGCGATGACGGTCACCGGGGCGACGAACCGGTAACCTCTGCCGCGTACCGTCACGACGTAGTTACGGTCGCAGGCGCGCTCGTCCAGTGTTTGGCGCAACATATACATGTGCTGGGACAGATTTCCGTCGCTCACCGCGTACTCCGGCCACACTCGCGACGCGATGGTCTGTTTGTCGACGACTGCGCCGTTGCTGCGTATCAGGAGCGATAGTATTGCTGCAAGGCGTAGCGGCAACGGCACGGCGGTCTCGCCGTGATAGAGTACTCCACGGCTTGCATCGTACCGAAACGAGCCAAACGCGTAGATCGGTGGAAGCGGCGAACGATGCTCCACGGACAACTCACCGCTCATCATGAATGTTCAAATGCTCGATCCCGGTCAATTGTGACCAATCGGCGCTCGGACGAGCGAGCAAGCCTGCTTCGAAATTTTGAAGTTCGTTGATATTGACCTTCGTTGATGCGAAAGTCGCGATAAGCGAGCGTTGCATCAAGCGATTTCAAAAGGTCGCATTTTCGCAGATTTGTAAGCCTTTGAAACGCGTCACATGACGCACCACTCTAACGCTACAAATCGACAAGAAGGATATGCAAACGATGAACGAGCGTCGAACCCTACGCTTCGCGGTCATCGTTGCGACGTTACTTGCAATGTTCTCAAGCCAGGAAACATGGGCACTGGCGCTGACAACCGGTAACATCGCAGGCATCGTTAGGGACAGTCACGGCGCTCCGATCGCCGGCGTGCAGATCGAGGCCGTCGCCCCTTCGATGACTCGGACCGCGACTACCGACGCGGGAGGCCATTTCGTGATCCTCTCGCTGGCTCCCGACACCTATACTCTCAGCCTCAATAAGACCGGCTACCAGCCGGCATCATTCCCCGGCGTCGTGGTCTTCGCCGACCAGACGCAACAGGTTTCGTACACCCTGCAAGCCGCGTTGAAGCAAATCGCGCGCGTGACCTCGCAAGCCGGCACCTCGCTGGTAAAATCCGGCGTCGGCGGCGACTTGTACAGCGTCAACTCGGCACAGGCATCCGCCGCGGCGGCACTAGGCGGTTCCGCCAATCTGAACAGCGCCTATTCGGCGATGGCCTCCGTTCCCGGCATTCAAACCTCGCAAGGCGGCGTCGGAATGGTCATGAACGCCGCGTACGTGCGCGGCCAGAACTTCTACTACACCGGATTCGAGTACGACGGCATTCCGGTTAACCGCGCATTCGACAACTACAACGCCTCGACCGAATCCACGTTGGGATTGCAGGAGCTGCAAGTCTACGCCGGCGGCGGCCCCTCGACGATTTCAACGTCCGGAACGGCGGGCTTCGTCAACCAAGTCATTAAGACCGGTACGTTTCCCGGCTTCGCGACCGCCAATCTGGGCATCGGCTCGCCGCAGTACTATCACCAAGCGCAGGTCGAGATCGGCGGCTCGACTCCGGATCGAACCTTCAGCTATTACGTAGCCCTGCTTG
>DASXGO010000029.1:0-3062 GCA_036489055.1 Candidatus Cybelea sp.
CGGCCGATCTTCACACGGGCCGGGATACTCGATGCGTCGCCATAACGGATTTTTATCGCCGGGCGCGCTCTCGCCATAGGTGAGAAAGAGTGCGAGCCGCTTCAGCGCGGCGAATCCGGTTTGCAGCGCAGCGACGGGCGCGACTGCAAGCAGCGTCAGCGTCGCCCAGCGCATCGGATCGCCGCCTTTCATCGGCAGCCAGAGAAGATCGAGCAACCTCAGCAGCTCGTTGCGCCGGTGCGGAGATAGGCCGTCAACGGCCTGCGCGGCCAACTCGGTGATTCGGTCGATCCGCGCATCGGCGGGTGCGAATGCGCAGATCACGTTGCGCAGCGTCGCCCGACGGCGAGCGTTCAAGTTAGCCGCCGCGCAACATCACGCGCGCGGCGTTCCAGCCGGAGGCGCCCATCACGCCGCCGCCGGGATGCGCCGCGGCGCCGCAGAGAAAGAGTCCGCGAACCGGCATCGCATAGCCGGCGTATCCCGCAACCGGCCGGAACGCGAAGAGCTGATGCAGCGGCATGGCGCCTTGAAAAATACTGCCGCCCGTCAGTCCGAACTTGGCTTCCAGGTCGATCGGCGTTAGAATCTGCCGGTCGATTACCGACTCTTTGAAACCGGGCGCGTAGCGTTCGACGACGTCGAAGCACCGATCGGCGTACTCGTTACGCAGCGAGTCGGTCCACGGGCCGGAGCTCAACTCGTACGGTGCATACTGCGTGAACATCGACATCACGTGCTTGCCGGGCGGCGCCAGCGTCGAGTCGAGCGAGGACGGCATCGTGCACTCCACCACCGGCTCGCGAGAAAAGGCGCCGTATTTTGCCTCGTCGTAGGCGCGCTCGATGAAGTCTTGATCGGGGCAGAAGTGGACGGTGCCGAAGTGCTGTGGCCCCGGTTCGTGGCCCGGCAGTGCGGTAAAGCTCGGCAGTCGCTCGAGCGCGACGTTGATCTTGCACGAGGCGCTGCTGTACGAAATTCGCGCGATTGCCTCGCGAAAGGCCGTCGGCAATTCGTTCGGATCGAGCAGCTGCTCGAACGTGACGTGGCAGTCGACGCCGCTGGCCACGCGTCTGGCGCGGAATTCGTCGCCGTTGGTCAGCGCGACTCCCGTCACGCGTCCGCCTCGCGTGAGGATACGCTTCACCTCGGCATCCGCGCGAATCTCCACGCCGAGATCCTTAGCCGCGGCCGCCAGCGCCTGCGTGAGGCCGCCCATTCCGCCGCGCACGTAGCTCCAAACGCCGCGTTTGCCGTTCGTCTCACCCATCACGTGGTGGAAGAGCACGTAGGCCGTGCCCGGCATCGACGGTGCCATGAAGGCGCCGATAATCGCGTCCGTGGCGATCGTGCCTTTTACGGCTTCGCTTTCGAACCAGCGATCGAGAATAGGACGCGCGGCGCCCGTGAGCACTTCGATCGCCTCGCCCATCGCCGGCCCGAGGCGTTGCAGCGCGCGGCCCATCTTGCCGGCTTCGAACAACTCGCTCAGAGTGGGCCGAAGGATGTTCGGAGGAATTTGCGTCAACGTCGGCTCGACGACCGAGGCCACGCGTTCGAGCATCGCTTCGTACTGCGGAAAGCGCTCGGCGTCGCGCTCGCTGAACTTACCGATCTCTTGCGCGTCCTGCGCGATGCCACGCCCGAGCATGAGATAGCGCCCGTCCAAAAACGGCGAAAACGATGCGGGGTTGCGTTCGATCGCTTCAAACCCATAATCGCGCAAGCGGAAATCGCGAATGATCTCGGGGCGAAAGAGGCTGTTGACGTAGGCCGCGGTGGAGATCTTAAAGCCGGGGAAGACTTCTTCGGTGACGCAGGCGCCGCCGACGACGTGGCGCCGCTCCAGCACCAGCACACGCCATTTTGCGCGCGCGAGATAACAGGCCGTCACCAAACCGTTGTGGCCGCCGCCGACGACGATCGCGTCGTATTTCGAAGGATGCTTCACTAGATCGTTACTTTCAGCGAGAAGTAGGCGTTGAAGGGCTCCATGAGCGAGCTCGTCTGATCGTTGTACGTACCGAAGTACGGCTCGTACGGATAGCGCAAGAACGTTTGCACGTTTGCACCTGGATTGTACGCGTTTCCAACCGGCGGCGTCGAGGGTCCGCCCACGAGGTTGGTATACGAGCAGACCTGATTGCTCCAGTAGTAGGTGAACGCCGTGTGCTGTCCGCCGAAGCAGGTTTGCAGCAAATTCGCCAGCGTCACCGATGCCGTCACGCGCGGCGACATCGCGTACGAAAGTTGGAGGTGGCCGAGCAGTTGCGCAGGCTCGCGGAATGCGCCGATTGCATCGAACTGCCCGGTATACGGATCCGGAATCGAGAGCGTCGCGGCGCAGCCCGGGTTGTCGGCATTGAACGGGCTACCGCCGGCGGCACCGTACGGATAGCGCGGATCGTGCTTGACCGAACCGCTTAGCGGTGTGCCGCAACCCGCACCCGGATCGATCCCCGGCGTGGTAATCGGCGCGCCGTAGCGGTTCCCAGCGACGAACTGAAACGACGGCGTGATCGTGAAGCGATTGTGCCGATAGTTAAGGATGAGCGTCGCGACGTACGGGAAGTTATACGCGTTCACGCCCGAGCCGACCGGGCCTGGGAAGATCGAGAACGGCAAGTACGACGCCGTCGGATCGAGCAGCGAAAACGCCGGGGAGCGCCAGTACGGATTGGCGACGTCGCCGGCTTTGCAGGGAGTTACGGGGATGCCGGTCGTCGTGTAACACGGCGCACCCTGCCCGTAGGTCGTCGTGCCGCAGACGGACTGCCCGAACTGCTTCTTGTGGTATTCGGCGCCGCCGGGCGCGCAGGATCCCGTGTAGGCGTTATACTGCTGGATTGCCGAGTTGATCGGCGAAAGGATCGTCGTTCCGTTCGGCAGCGTGCTGTACTTCACGGTCGCGTACGTGTATGCAAAGGCCAGCTGACCGGCAAAGCCGTTACGGCTGAAGTCGCCTTTGTCGAACTGGAATTCGAATCCCGACGACGTTTGGTACCCTGCGTTCAATCCGGACGTGATACCGGCCGTGTAGTTGATATAGAAGTTTTCGACCT
>DASXGO010000044.1:0-1944 GCA_036489055.1 Candidatus Cybelea sp.
CAGCATTGTTTCAAGCCGGCGTCGATGCGCACGTCGCCGGGCACGTTATAGAAGCACTGTTGCGTCAGTGAGAAGCTGCCCTTTTCACCTGCGCAGCCGTCGATCGCCGTATATCGGCCGTTCAATTGATGGTTCGATCGATTGTACCTTGCGCTGAACGAGAAGGTGCATGCAGTGCTCGCGACGGTTGCGACGAAGGCGCCCTCCATTCCCCGCAAACTGTTTGCGGCCGACGAGGCGTTTGAATACGTCGCGCTGCCGAATGTAAAGCCGAAATAACCTCCAAGACTCTCGTCAAAGCCCGCGAAGTTTGCCACGGCGGTGCCCGACCCGAGAACGCTGTCGGAGACCGAGCCGGAGTACTGTCCGGTAAGGTTTCGGTTTCCGTGGCCGCCCCCGTCGACCCGCGCCGGCATCGCCGGTGCCGGACCGCCGCTCATCGCAAAGATGCCGAATGCAAAAAAAACCGCAGTGTAAATACGTAAATGCTTCATCACTCGCTCCTCAAGTTAAGCTAACGCGCGCTGGCGCGTTGAAAAGGCTTACCGCATCTGGCTGCGAACGCCTCTTTTCTCGAGTCTGACTTCACGGAGCAAAGGAGTAGTGCTCATGACAATCGGACGGCGCGCATCGGTAGCGGCTTTGGCCGCTGCGATGCTTGTCTTGCCTTTCGCGCAGACGGCAAGAGCCGGAACCACCGGCACGATTACCGGAACGGTCTCCGATGCTGCGACGAGAGCGCCGATCGCCGGAGTGCAAGTCACTGCGAGCAGCCCGTCGCAGGTTGCGCATGCGACGACGGACGCGTCAGGGCGCTTCACCTTCCTCTCGCTCGCGCCCGATACGTACTCCTTTTCGGCCGAGCGAAGCGGCTACGAGAGCAACGTGCTGACGGGGATTTCGGTCTTCGCCGACCAGTCCCAAACGTTGACGATACCCTTGCAGCACAGCATCAAGCAGATCGCCCGGGTCACCTCGCGCTCGTCCTTGAGCCCGGTGCGCCCGGGAACCGGAACCGACGTCTACTCGGTCAATCCGGCGCTGACCGCGGCCGCCGCGCCGCTTGGCGGAGGCGGCGGTCTCAACAACGCCTACTCCGCAATCGCCTCGATGCCCGGCGCCTACGTTCCGCCCAATCAGGTCGGCGTCAATCAAACCGTCTACATTCGCGGCGGCTATTACGACCAGATCGGTTACGAATACGACGGCGTTCCCATCAACCGCTCCTTCGACAACTATCCCGGGAATTCGGAGACCACGCTCGGTCAGCAGGAGCTGCAGATCTACACGGGCGGCGGACAAGCCGACGCCAATGCCACCGGCTTGGGCGGCTTCGTCAACCAGGTGATCAAAACGGGAACCTACCCGGGTTACGCCGTCGGCAGCCTCGGAGTCGGTACGCCGACGTTTTATCACGACGCTCGAATCGAGGCAGGCGGCTCGACGCCGGACCGGCTCTTCTCGTACTACGTCGGGATCAGCGGGACGAATCAAGACTTTCGCTACTTCGATCAGTACAACGGCGCGAGTCTTGCCGACACGATCCCGTACGGATACTACCCGTCGTACATCACGACGTTCTTGCGTTTCTTCCCGGCCATGTATCCGAGCTGCCGGAACAACTTCACGTATGAGAATTTAAAGATTCAGTGGTTCGTTTCGAACAATCCCGGCTGCTTCGGCGCCTATCCGTCAAACTACGGCCAGCCGGCAACGGTCGACGGTCGTGACGTCGTCGCAAACTTCCATATCGGCGTGCCGCATCGCCACGATTCGGGGCGCGACGACCTCCAGATGCTGTACATGTCGTCGGCGAACTTCCAACAGGACTACTCCAGCCTCGACGACGCGGGCCCGCTCGCGCTGGGCATCGTCAACGTCGGCGTACGAAAGTTTGATGACTTCTACGCCGGTCCCTATACGAACCAGTGGCCAGACTCCTAT
>DASXGO010000129.1:0-6605 GCA_036489055.1 Candidatus Cybelea sp.
AAGCGGTCGTAACGGCGTTGCGCGACGGTAAGAAAGTTTTATGGTGCGGCAACGGAGGAAGCGCCGCCGAGGCGCAGCACATGGCGGCCGAGCTTTCGGGACGATATCTCCGCGAGCGTCCCGGATTGCACAGCGAAGCGCTCTCGGTAAACTCTTCGACGTTGACCTGCGTCGGCAACGATTACGGTTACGATCACGTCTTCTCGCGCCAAGTCGACGCGTTCGCGCATCCGGGCGACGTCGTGATCGGCATGACGACGAGCGGCGGCTCGCCTAACATCGTGCTCGCGCTCGAAGCGGCAAAGCGCCGTGGCGCGATCGCTGTTGCCTTCACCGGAAATGGCGGCGGCAAGGTCGCCGACGTTGCAGATCACGTGCTGATCGGGCCGGACGGTTACGCCGCGATCGTTCAAGAGGTTCATCAGGTCATGGCGCACATCGTCTGCGACCTGGTCGAGCAGCGGCTCATCTTTGAAGGCGGGATCCGATGACGTCGCTCATGGTGCCCGACGCGCGAACGCTCTTCGAGCGCGCGCGCGGACGGAAGATTTTGGTCGTCGGCGATCTCATGATCGACGAGTGGATCTGGGGCACCGTGACGCGGATATCACCCGAGGCGCCGGTTCCCGTGGTTGCGGTTGCGGATCACTCCTTTACGCTCGGCGGCGCCGGAAACGTTGCCAATAACTTGCGTGCGCTCTGCGCGGGCGTGGCTTTCGCGGGCGTAGTCGGTAACGATGCATTTGCGGCACAGGTACGCGCGCTGCTGCGCGACGAGCAGGTCGACGACTCGGGGGTCTTTGAAATTCGCGATCGCCCGACGACGCGCAAGACGCGCATCGTCGCGCATAACCAACAGGTCGTGCGTGCAGATTGGGAATCGACGCTCACGCTCGAGGCTGCCGATCGCCGCGAGTTGGCAGAGTTCGTCCGAACCGCCGCCGCACGCTGCGATGCCGTTATCCTGAGCGACTATGCGAAGGGTTTGCTCTGCCGCGAGATCGTCGAAGCGGCCACCGCGTGTCCGCTCGTGCTCGCCGATCCCAAACCGCAAAACATCGCACTCTTCCGCGGCATCACGTGCGTCGCGCCGAATGCGAGCGAAGCGGCGACGATCACCGGCGTTGCGATCTCCGACGACGCGAGTCTGGAACGCGCCGGGTTGCGCCTGATCGAACTGCTCGATTGCCGCTACGCGATCATCACGCGCGGCGAGCACGGCATGGCGCTCTTCGGCCGTGCCGGCGAACGGCTTCAAATTCCGTCGGTCGCGCGCACGGTCTACGACGTGAGCGGGGCCGGGGACACCGTCATCGCGGTCCTCGCGTTGGCCCTCGCCGCGGGCGCGCCGATCGAGCAAGCGATGGAGCTCGCGAACTTCGCCGCCGGCGCAGTCGTTGCAAAACTCGGCACCGCGACGGCATCGCCGCAGGAGATTCTCGCGCTGCTCGAACCCGCGACATGAGCCGTTTTTTTGGACGGCTTCTCGACGTCGATGCGGCGGCCGCGTGGCGGCAAGAGCTCCGGAAGGAGAGCCGGACCGTGGTCTTCACCAACGGATGTTTCGATCTCGTGCACGCGGGCCACGTCGAGTATCTGGCGTGGGCACGGACGCAAGGCGACGCGTTGATCGTCGGATTGAACGACGACGATTCCGTGCGCCGCATCAAGGGGTCGAGTCGTCCGATCGTTCCTTTCGCGCAGCGCGCCACGGTTCTGCTCGCGTTGCGCAGCGTCGACGTCGTCGTCGGATTCAACGAGCGCACGCCGGAAGTTCTGATCGACCGCATCGCGCCCGACGTGCACGTGAAGAGCGAGCAGTATCGCGAAGACGAGCTGCCCGAACGAACGGTCGTACTCCGGCACGGAGGGCGGATCGCGCTCGCGCCCCACGTGGCGGGACGAAGCACGACCGATCTGATCGCTCACATCTTAAGGAACTTCTGACGAAGTTTTTGCGATAATGCGCATCGCATTCACCGCTAACGGGCCGGGCGAAGTCGCCGGCTGGCTGCGGCCGCTGTTGCGAGCGCTCTACCGCCGGATGCCCGGCTTGCAGGCATTCGTCTTTTTGGTTCCCGACGACTACGCCACCGGTTTCGAGGCGCAGATGGTGCGCGAAGCCTTCCCGCAAGCCACGGTGATCGAGCCCAAGTCATATCTCAAGTTTGCCTTTGGCGGCCGGTTGGAGGGAGTGCCGGTTGGGGTCGACGCCGTGCAGTATATCGGCGGAGATCTCGCCCACGCCGCGCGCGTTCACGCGCGTCTTCGGGGGCGAGCCGCAACCTACAAATTTTCGCGCCGGCGTTATCGCGCGTTGTTCGACCGCGCCTTCGCGGTCGACGGCCGCAATGCAGAAGAGCTCGAAAGCTGGGGCACGCCTCCGCAACGTATCGAACGCGTCGGGAATCTTGCGATCGACGGGGCCCTCTTCGAAGCGGCTCTGCCGGCCGAGCCCGATGCGCCGGTTGACGGAATCCTCGTGATGCCGGGCTCGCGGTCGTACGAGATCGAGAATTTGATTCCATTCTACTTTGCGGTTGCGCTGCGCATCCGGCGCGAGCGCCCGGAAATTCCCATTGCCTTCGCGCTCTCGCCGTTCACGCCGCGAGCACAGGTGCGTGCCGGCATCGAGGCCGGCGGTCATCCGCGGATCTTCGGGCGAAAGGGTTTGCTAGCCGGCGATGATCGGGGCGACTATCTGACGACGACGTCGGGCGACGCGCGAATTCCGGTGCTTCGTAACGCGCTCGCGGCGGCGCGGCGGGCCCGTCTGGTGCTGACGATTCCGGGAACCAAAACGATCGAGCTCGCAGTTCTGGGACGACCCGCGGTGACGATTACGCCGCTCAATGCGCCCGAACTCGTCACCATTAACGGCCCGCTGACGTATCTCGATCGTGTTCCATTCGTTGGAATTCCGCTCAAACGCGCGGCCGCCGTCGCCGTTTCTCGCCGCTTCCGGCATCACACCCAGCCGAACATCGACGCGGGAAGGACGCTCATACGCGAGATGCACGGCACGGTCACGCCCGGCCGCGTCGCGCGCGTGGCGCTCGAGGCTTACGACGACCGCGCCTGGCAGCACGACTCTACCGCGGCCCTTGCGCTTCTCTATCGCGATCACGCCGGTGCGTCGGAACGCATGGCGGAATCGCTCCTTGCACTCGCCTCATAACGCGATGGAGTTCTCCGTCGTCATCGCGACCAGAGATCGCGCGGCCTACTTGCAGCACGCATTGCTTTCGTTGCAAGCGCAGCGCGGCGCGCCGCCCTTTGAAATCGTCGTCGTCGACAACGGGTCGTCCGACGGTACGCGCGATCTCGTCGAGCAGTTCGCTCGCGGATTTGAATCGCTCCATTATGTGGGATGGCCGCTCCCGAACCGCGGTCAAGCGCGCAATCGTGGCGTTTCCGTCGCCGCCGGGCGGTACCTGCTCTTCTGCGACGACGACGTGGAGCTTCCCGAAGGTTGGCTCGCCGCGCACGCTGCGGCCCACGCCGACGCCGCGCCGCGTGTCGTCAATGGTCCGATTCTCAACGTTCCCTCGTATCTCAGCCGGCCGAAACCTGGGCCGGCGAACTATTCGCGCGCGTTCCTTTGCACGTGCAACGCATCGCTGCCGAAGGCGGAATTCGATGCCGCCGGCGGATTCGACGAAGGCTTCGACCTGTACGGCTGGGAGGATACCGAACTCGGCTTGCGTCTGCGCGCTGCCGGGCTGCAATGGAAGTTTTCGTGGGATGCTTATCTCTGGCACGTCAAGCTGCCTGAGGAAGCGACGCTCGAGGTCGAGAGCCGCAAAGCCGTCGAGAGGGCGCGAATGGCTCGAAGATTCCTCGCGCGGCATCCGTCGTCGCGCGTTCGCTTCGCGACCGGAGCGCATCCATTGAACGTATTGCGCGGCCGCTATCTCATTCCGGACGGCCTGCTCGCGATGTACGCGGGCCTTTCGACGAGCCGTCGCGTACCCGGCTGGCTGAGCGCCGCGGCGCGCGCGTATTTTCTCGATGCGCTTTACACCCGCGAGCTCGTTCGCGAACTGGACGCAAATCATGATTGACGGCGCCGCCGGCCGCGCGCTGCTGTATTGCGCCGGCGGGGGTGTGGGAGACTCGCTCGTTGCCTCGGTCGTGGCGCGGGCGTTGCGCCGCCGCTTCAGCGTCGTCGACGCACTAACGCTCGATGCGCACCGCGCGACGCTCGAGCGCGTACCCGACGTCGACGCGGTTTTGGTAGACGACCGTCGTGACGAACGCGCGCTGGTGCAGCGGCTGGTCGAGAACACTTACGACGCGTGCGTCGTGACCTGGGCGACCCAGCGAACGGCGCGCGTCCCGCAGCTTGCCGGGATTCCGGTGCGCGTCGGTCAAGCTAGACGATTTTACTCGTTCCGGTTCACGAAGCGAGTGGTCGTGCGCAGCGAAACCGGCGACGTTACCTCGCATTGGACCGAGATACTGCTCGATTACGCGCGCGCGATCGGCTGCGACGCCGAGGATCGACAGTATCGTTTCGTTCCGACGCCGCAAGACGAAAAGGAAGCAGATGCACTGCGGCCCGCGACGCGATTTTTGATCCTCAACCCCTGCAACGCCGTGGCATCACGACGCGGTATCTGGCCGCTCGAAGGCTGGGCAGCGCTCGCGCGCGCGCTCCGCAGGCGATTTGAGGCGAAGATTTTTATCAGCGGATCACCGGCGGACGCCGTCATAGCCGATGCGGTTGTGAGCTTGGCGAACGACGACGCGATCGAGTCGATTGCCGGCCGCACCTCCATTGGCGCTTTCGGCGCCCTGGCGCGGACGGCAGACGCGTTCGTCGGTATCACGACGGGCTCGATGCACGTCGCCGCAGCGGTCGGCTCTCCGACGGTCGGCATCTTTCCGTTTCAATCCGATTTTCCGGATCGCTGGGCGCCGCTTGGTCCCCGGACCGCCATCGTGCGCGCTTCGTATCCGTGTCACAGCGGCGACACGAAGGAGAGCTGCGTCGACTACGCCTGTATCGCAAATCTCGACGTGGCCCGCATTCTCTCCGCTGCAGAATCGTTGGTAGCGTAGTGCGCGCCACGATTCAGCTCTGCACGTACAATCGCGCCGCCTTGCTGGCTCGAGTCCTCGATGCGTGCTTCGATCAAACGGTCGCGCAGGATGAATACGAGGTCGTGGTCGTCGACGATGGATCGAGCGACGAGACTCCGGCCGCGATCGAAACGGCGCGCCGCTGCGCGACCTGCGCGCTGACGGTGATAACCCAGTCCAACGCGGGGCTGGCCCGAGCGCGCAACGCCGGCATCGCGCGCGCCGTGGGAGAGCGCATCATCTTCATCGATGACGACGTGCTCCCGATCCCGACGTTCGTCGAGGAGCACCTGCGCGCCGCAGAGCGCCATCCGGGCTACATCGTGCGCGGCGGCGCGATCGAAGTCGAGGATCCGGACGACCTGCCGCCGCCGATTTGGAACATCAGAAATTACAGTGGCAACTATTTTTGGACGACGAACGTCTCCGTGCCCTTATCGACGATCCGCGCGATCGGCGGATTCGACGAATCGTTTGCGGAGTACGGCTGGGAGGATATTGACGTCGGACTGAGGCTGCGAGCCGGCGGCGTGCGCGCGGCGTTTCATCCGGACGCGCTGGTCTACCACGTGAAGCCGCGGCCGACGGGCGCCAGCATCGAGAAGCTGATCGCCCAGGCGCGGGCACAGGCGCGCACGGCCGTCCGGCTGGTACGCCGGCACCCGACCTGGCGCGCGTACCTGGCAACGGGCATCAACCCCGTGCAGTTGCAGTTTCACGCTGCGTTGCGGCGCACGAACGTCGAAGCGCGCTTACGCCGCCGGCTCGAGACCGTCGCACAGGATCGGCCGCTCGGCCGCGCCCAGCTTCGCGCTGCCAGGGCGCTTGCAAACGAAGTCTACTTCGCCGAGCTCCAGCGCGCGCTGAGGTCGGACGGCGCGTGAGGATACTGCTCTCGCGTACCGATCGGATCGGCGATTTGGTTCTTTCGACGCCGGCGATCGCGACGGTTCGCGCTTCGTTTCCGAATGCGCACGTGGCCATGGTTACCAGCGAATACAATCGCGTCGTCGTGGAACGCAACGACGACGTCGACGAGCTGATCGTCATGCCCAACGGGGCTTGCCCGCAGGCGATTGGGCGCCGGCTGCGCGGCTACGACCTTGCCGTCGCGCTTGCGCCGCGCGCCGTTGATTTAAAGCTCGTCGGTTCGACCCGCGCGCCGGTACGCGTCGGGTACACCTACGAGCGCCGATGGCTCGCTCGATTAACGGCGCGGTTGTACGTCAATCGGTTGATGATTTCGGAAGCCGATCCGGCGCTTTGCGATCGCGATCCCCGGCGCACGGTTCGCCACGAGGTGATGCAGCTGCTCGATTTGGTCGCGCTTGCCGGCGCGCACCAACGCGTCTTTCGGCTCCGTTTGGACGTCACCGACGCGGACCGCGCGGCGGTACGGGACCTGCCGCGCGATCCGATCGTGCTGCATCTGGGGCGTCGTTGGTTCTCCAACGGCAGCACGCTGGGCGGAACGATCGCGATCGTCCAGCGGCTTGCGCAGTTCGCGCCGGTTGTGATCA
>DASXGO010000202.1:0-2158 GCA_036489055.1 Candidatus Cybelea sp.
CTCCGATCTGTTTTACGTCGGTTCCATCATTTTAGAGCAGCCGCGGCTCGACCTGTTTTCCGATGAGATTGCGTGCTGCGTAGTTTTCTTTGCGGCGGTTCACGCTGCATACGGCCTGCACGGCTCCATTTTTAAGGTAGAATGCGCTAAAAGACGCGTCGCCGGTGCTCCCGCGAAAGACGGTCGCGTCCCACTCGGGAGCGTGACCGCGGTACTCTAGGTTATACGAATACTGATCCGACCAGAACGAGGGAATCGGGTTGTACGGGTCAGTAGGACCGAGCATCGACTTTGCCGCGACGACCGCTTGCTGCAGCGCGTTGTTGAAATGCTCGACGCGGATGCGCCTTGCATAGCGCGGATTCCAGGAATCCGCCACGTCTCCGGCAGCGAACACGTTCGGAACGCTCGTCTTGCAATACTCGTCGACCAGAATGCCGTCGTGGATTTCTAGTGGCTCGTTACGCACGATTTCTACGGACGGCTCGACGCCGATTCCGATGACCGCCAGATCGCAGTTGACGGTGCTCCCATCGAACAGCACCGCACGCTCGAGCCGCCCCGATCCCTCGAAACGCTCCGCGAAGGTCCCGATTCGCACGGTGGCGCCCTGCAAACGATGATACTGCGCGTAGGCTTCGCCAATCTCCGGGCCGAGCGCGTGTGCCAGCGGGGGCGTGTTGCCGACCAGCGTGACATCGCACCCGAGCATCCGCGCCGAAGCGGCGACTTCGCATCCGATGAACCCGGTGCCGAGCACGAGCACTCCAGGCTTTTGTTTGAGTGCGTCGCTGAGGCTCCGGCAATCGCGCAGGCTGCGCAAGTAGTAGATGCCGGCAAGCTCACCTCCAGGCGCCGGAAGATAACGCAATTTCGCACCGGTGGCGATTAGCAGGCGGTCGTACGCGATGGTCGTGCCGTCGGCAAAACGGACGAGATTCTCCGCGACGCTGACGTGTTGCAGCTCGCGGTCCAAGAGAAGTTCGATTTCCTTCGCTGCATAGTAATCGGGTGGATGAAAGAGCGCTCCATCGTCGTTGATTTCACCCCGCAGACGCTCTTTCGAGAGCGTGGGGCGGTTATACGGCGGGTCGGCTTCGCGTCCGACCATGACGAGGCGGCCGTCGAACCCGCTCGAACGCAAGGTATCCGCGGCGGTCGCTGCGGCAACGCCGGCACCGGCGACCACGAACGTCGGCTTAGCCACCGTTTAAGGATACCCGCGGCGAGCGCGTCTAAGCAAGCGGGCTAGAGGCGGCGCGCAGCTTCAGCGAAAAGCGTACGCGCAAAATTGGAGGTAACGCGATCATCCCGGCTGTAAGCGCAGAGCTAACGGTCGGTAGCATCGGAAAGATCGTTCTCCGCATCGAAGCTTAACGCCCGTGGAGAAGTCGATGCAGCTCGCCTACGATCGTACCTGGCTCGCCTACGAACGGACGATGCAGGCATGGATCAGAACGGCGATATCGCTAGTTACCTTCGGATTTAGCATCTATAAGCTTGCCGACATCGTTGAGAAGAGCCCGGAGCGCCTCTTGGGACCGCACGAGTTTGGCTACATGCTCGTCGCGATCGGCTTCGTCGCGCTTGCGATCGCGACCCTCGAATATCGGCAGAGCATTCAGATATTGAGAAGAGAATATGGTCGCTCGCCGCGCTCTCGGGCGGTGTTTTTCGCAGGCCTTATTGCAGCGCTAGGCCTCTTCGCGCTGCTAAGCATGATCTTCGGGTTCTAACCTGTGCGGGAGGTACACTTTGGTTAACGAGGTGTTGGCAACGGTCGCTGCAACGTTGGCATGCGCGAGCATTCCGAGTGTGGCTTGCGCGCAAGCGGCTGAAGCCGTCTCTACTCCGGTGCCGACCGCATCGCCGTCCGCTGATACGCATCCCGAAACTGGTGGCTTCGACCCGAGTAAACTGACGCCCGAACAGCGGCAAGCGCTGCAGCTGGCGATCATCAAAACGTCGCAGAATCCGGTCGGGAACATCACCGTCTTTCCGTTTCAGAACAACTTCAACTACGGTTACGGTCCCTACACGCGGCTTCAGTACAACCTCAACGTACAGCCGGTCTTCCCGATCATGTTGAGCAAAGACTGGACCCTTGTGGCTCGAACGATCATTCCGGTTATCAATCAGCCATCGTCGGCGCCGCCGA
>DASXGO010000207.1:0-2094 GCA_036489055.1 Candidatus Cybelea sp.
TCCCGCCTCGCACTTTGAGGACGTCGAGCGGAATCTCGAGCACGGCGCTCCAGCCGTCTGGGCCGATGCTCGCTGCCGAACTCCAGCGCGGACGGTAGCGAACGTTTTCGAGCGCCTGCTGGTAGCGTACGCTGTGTGGGGTCGTTTCGAAGAAGTATGCTTGCGACCCGGCGCCGCTCGTATCGATGCCGATGCCGACGAAGTCGTCGATGCCGAACCCAACGTCGTTCGTGGTTTGCGTCGCCACGATCGTTCGCGGATTTTGGGTCGCTTTGAAGCCGACGTACAAGAACTTGTCGTCGTACAGGAAGTAAGCATCCGTCCGCTCGGTTGCCGGAGACCGCGTCGTCACGTCGGTCCACGCGCCCGAGTCCGGCACCTTGCCGGCTTGCCAGGCCGGATCCGTGAGGGCCGGGTCGAGGGGCAGCGGATGTGCGGCCCGGGCTACCGGAAACGAAAACTTCTGCGTCACTGCCGCGTATAAGGGAGTAACGGGAACGGCAAACCCGGCCCAGAGACCCAGGACGATACCAATCGCCTTGCGCACGACTCTAGCGTCGCCGAAGTCGAAAGACTCGTCCTCAGAAAGCCATCAAAGATTCAGCAAGAAAATCTTGAGGAGCGCGCCGTGAGCGTATACGAATTCGGGCCATTCCAACTGGACGACGAACGTTTGTTGCTCGTCGATGCCGGCACGCCGGTAGCCTTGGGACCAAAAGTGGTCGAAACGCTGCTGGCCCTGATCGAGCATCCCGGCGACGTTCTCACGAAATCAGCCCTACTCGACCGCATCTGGCCGGAAGGCTACGTCGACGAAGCCAATCTCGCGCAGAACGTTTACGTGTTGCGCAAGACGTTGCGCGCACGTTGGGACGTCGAAGCGATCGAAACGATTCCGAGGCGCGGCTATCGCTTCACCGCCGAAGTTCGCCGGCGGGATGCCGGCGAGCACTCGCAGCCCGTCGTTATCGTGCCGATGCGATCCGCTCCGCGACGCCCGTGGATCGCCGCGACCGCTGCGTTGCTGGCGTTGGTGCTCGCCGGAAGCGTCGGATTCAAAATACTCTCGGCACGGGAAACCTCGGGGCGCACGCTTTCCTTCGAGGGCTCGCGACTGTACCAAATCGGTCGCTATTATTGGAATCTGCGCACGCGCGACGGTGTAAGCAAGAGTTTGCAATACTTCACTCGAGTCGTGGATTCGGATCCGAGCGACGCTCGCGGATACGGCGCACTGGCCGCCGCGAACGCGATGATGGGCGATTACGAGTACGGTCCGCTAAAGCCGACGGTGTATTTCGCGCGAGCGCAGGCCTATGCGCGCAAGGCGCTGGCGATCGATCCCAAGTACGGTGAGGCGTACGCCGTCCTCGGCATGCTCGCGGGCGCAAAGTACTCGATGTCGCCTAAGCAGCAGGCGTCGGGACTGCGCGACTTACAACGGGCGATTGCGCTCGATCCGGGGAGCGGACCGGCGCACGAGTGGTACGGCATCGCACTCTTCGAGAAAGGGCAGTTCGCGCAAGCGTACTCGGAACTGCGCATCGCCGCCGACCTCGATCCGCTGTCGGTCGCGACGACGGCGTGGTTGGGCGACGCAGCCCGGCTCGAGCGGCGCTATGATGATGCCATCGCGTATGCCCGCGAAACGCTCGACCTTTCGCCTAAGCGAGTGGAGGTGTACTCGACGCTCGGGCTTGCTTACGAAGCACGCGGCGATAGCGATCGCGCCATTGCAGCGTTCCTGCGATTGGCCGGCGCCGCCGAACACTTCCGTCCCGAAGCTGCCGCGCTACTGGCCGAAGCCTACGCCAAGTCGAATCGCATGAGCGAGGCTCGGACGCAGCTTGCGTACGCGCGGGCCCATGCCAAGGACGTCGATGCCGGGGACCTCGCGATCGCAATGGCAGCGGTCGGCCAGCGAAGCCTGGCATTGTCGCTGCTGCGGCGGCAATCCGACAGATCGTTCCTGCGCGCCGAAATCGCTAACGATCCACGCTTCAGCGTCTTGCGGAACGACCCGCAGATCGCCGCGTTGCAAAAACCGGCTTAACGCGCGCGTGGGACTGTTCGACGCGCTGGGCGCGCGGCCGG